>NZ_JAJOHP010000029.1:0-62179 GCF_021109375.1 Arthrobacter sp. AK01 | reverse complement strand
ATCTACGGCCCCGAAGGCGTCTCCTTCTACACCCGCGGCAAAGTCATCACCTCACGCTGGCCCGAACCCACCCACGCCTCCGGCGCCTCCTACAACTTCCCCTCCAACTAGTCCCCAACCGAACGCCGGGGCCGTCGGGCTTGCTTATGGAGCGGCCACCGTCCCCGGCGTTTGGAATCCCGACCGCTAACATCGGTCGACGCATGGAAAGGCAGTACTTTGCACCTCGAATCCCTGATACCACGTTTCTGGAAGAACATCACATGAACGAGGATGGGCACTTGGTCTGGGGACTTGTCGGCGCCAGCGACATCGCTGCCACCCGCATGATCCCTGCCTTTCGCCGGGTCGGTGACCTGGTGGCTGGAGTCTTCAGCAACGACGCCAAGCATGCGAAGTCCTATGCCCAGCGCCATGACATCGCCCGGCATCATGGAACCCTTGAGGAGCTCCTGTCGGACGGGGCAATCGATGCTGTCTACATTTCGAGCCGAAACGAATACCACTCGTCACAAGCCCTCGCGGCAGCCGCCGCGGGAAAGCACATTCTGTGTGAAAAGCCCGTAGCAACGACGCTCGAAGATGCTTACACAATGATCGGGGCGTGCCGGGCCAATGACGTCGTGTTAGCCGTCAATCACCACCTCCCGGCAGCTGGAACTCATCGCACCATCCGGGAACTTGTCGCCGCTGGCGCCATCGGACGTCCTCTTAGCGCAAATGTCAGGCACTCCACACTCCTGCCTGAACGCCTCCGTGGCTGGCGGCTGGAGAGCGCCCCGGGCGCCGGCGTAGTCATGGATCTCTCGTGCCACAATGCCTCAGTCGTCAACCCACTGCTGGGCACTCGTCCCCTTGATGTCGTTGCCACGACGCTTTCCCAAGGCAGTTGGCCTTCCGGCGCGGACGACGCCTCCAGCGCCTCAATCCGATACGACGGCGGGGTCCTGGTCGATTTCCAGGACTCATTTACGCTGCCCTTTACGCCCTCGTTTATCAGAATCAACGGTGAACAAGGCAGCCTCGTTGGGCTTGATGTCATGACGCCAGAGCCGGTCGGATCTGTCCATCTCACTGACAACAGGGGGTGCCGGGAGATCTTGGTGGGGGACCGAAGGCATAGCTATGACATCACGCTCGAGCATTTCCGCTTAGCGGTACGCTCGGGTGCCCGACCCGTAGTCGATGGGCTTGATGCCGCGAACAATCTGGCGGTGAGTCTCGCTATCCAAGCAGCGTCAAACAGTGGCAAGAGAGAAGAAATAAGGTTCATGGAACGGTAGCTGCAGCGCCCGGCCGTCGACAACCAGGAACCGTTGGCGGCCAAGTGCTGGCTCAGTGACGGGGCATATAGTGCCGCCCGCACTAGCGATCAGAGCTGGACGCGGGGATGCTTCGCAGGTGGTCGGCTACACCATCGTCCTTCCCAGGGGCCACGGCTTTGGCAAGGAGGACTCCGAAACCACAAAACAGCAACGGCAGGATGAACGCCAGCGTCAGCCCAACCATTCCACCCAACCAGCCAATAATTGCCGGACCTGCCAGAAGGCCCACATACCCGCAGCTGACCACCCGTGCGAGTGTTTTGCCGGAATCGCTCCTTCCCGCAGCGCCCGCTGCGGTGTAAACCTGCGGAATGATCCCTGAAAGTCCCAGACCGAACAAGGTCCATCCGATGATGGAGAGCGGATAGAAGGTCGACACGACTACCGCAAGCATTCCTGCTCCGGCCATGATGGAACCGTAGCGGACCACTCGGACTGGACCCAACGCATTCGAAGCTCGATCGGCGAGGAGCCGGCCGACTGTCATGGCCCCCGCAAACGCCCCATAGGCCAGGGCGGCCGCAGCCTCGGGCTCGTTGAGATGCTCGACCGTCTGGAGAGCGCTCCAATCGTTTGCCGCCCCTTCCGATAGCAGTATCAGGAACGCCATGACGGCGAGAGCGACGATTCTGCGCCTGTTACGACCAGACGTATCACGTACTGGCGATGCATGTTCGGCCAGCGACACAGGGCTGGTGCCGGTTTCGAGTCGGCGTTCGGTTGCCCGGGAAAGAAGGGCAGGCACCGAAGAAGCTGCGGCTGCCGCACCAACGAGGCAAGCAATGAAAAGAATCCATGCAAGGTCCAGACCGGTGGATTGCCCCGCTGCTGCGGCAACGGCACCCAGTGCGCCGCCAAGGGAATAGAAAGCATGGAAGGCGGACATGATGGGCCGCCCGTATTCCCGCTCCACGACCACGGCATGCTGATTCATCGCCACATCGGTAATCCCGTGGCCGAGACCAAAGATAAAAAGGGCGATCCCAAGGGAAACGGCGTCGGTGGCCATACCCGGTAAGTTCACCGTGATGACCAAGAGCCCTAGCCCCAACGAGCAGCTGGCACGGCTTCCGATCCTGCGGATCAAGAGGCCGGTGAACTGCATGGACACCAACGCACCGAGCCCCAGAAGAAGGATGAGTCCGCCGATCACGGCATGGGAAGTCCCTGTCCGCTCTTGGATGTCCGGAATATTGACAAGCCATATTGCTGAGAGGAACCCGACTCCCGCGAACGTGCCGAACACACCCCATCGTGCACGGACGAGTGCCCGTTGAGGCGTGAGGATGCTGGGAGACATGGAGATCCTTCCGGACAATATTGTGGTTGGCGCTGCTACACATCGAGGGATGCGGTTGTCATTCGGAACGCGCATCCTCTAGAACCTGGAACGTTGGGAGCGGCCGTCCAAGGAGACCTCGAACGCCCCTCAACCTCTGGACTGGTGCGTGCATCACAGGGAGAAGCAACGTTCCCCCCCGAATTTATGTGTACGATCGTACGCTAACGCGCAGATTCGGACAAGGCCAGCTCCGCGCTGCGTTGCGCCGGAAGGACCTTTGAGACCATCGGTGAGAATGCGACGATCAAGACAAGGAGGGCAAGGGCGACAAATGGAATCGAAATCGAGCCAAACGCGCTCACGACGACGGTCATTCCCAGAGGCCCTGCGAGCATCGCAACGTAGCCGATTCCGGTGACGATACCGATGCTCCGCCCGGCGTTCGCGGGGTCGAGTCGACCCGCGCTCGATAGCATGACGGGGGCCATGCTTGCGACGCCTACGCCAACGAGGAACATGCCGCTGGCAAGTGTGAGATCACCTCGTCCCAGGATGAGGACCAGCGCTCCGAAGATGCCGATAAGTCCGCTCACCAGTAATACCCTGACCTCTCCGAATCGCATCACCAGCCGATCGGAAATCATTCGTCCGGCAAACTCACCCAGGGAGAAGAAGGAGATTGCGACCGCAGCGGCTGCGGTGGTGGAGCCGTAAACTTCGACTCCGAACGTTTGACCCCAATCCCAAAGGGAAGACTCAACCCACATGGACAACACGAGCATGCCGCCAAGTACGCATGCCAGGGCCGGCAAGCCTTTCTGGACGACACTCGTTTGTAGCCGCCCTGAGTTCAGCTTGTGGTTCTGGTGGTCAGCCGGAAGGATCTGGTCTTTGCGAAGTACCCAGCCTCCGACCACCGCGCCAATCCCTGCGAGGATGAGGCCCTCTACTGCGTACAGGGGCAGCGGCGAATCATGGACGCCCAGTAGCACGATGAGGCCGCTCGACGCCCAGCCGCCCAAGAATCCACCGATGGGGAAGATGGCTTGGAATCCAGCCATGAGCGGCCGTTCGTAGTGACGTTCCAAGGCTATTGCCAAGGCCCCCGTGGCGGTGTCGAGGCCGCCCCTGACGAGGCCGATGGCGACGCCCAGCACCAGCGCGGCGACGAAGGAATTAGTCAGGGCAAGAGGGAGGAAGCTTGCGGGAAAAAGCACCAAGAGGGGCCAGATGACCATTCGCGGCCCATATCTATCGGCCAAGGGACCGGTCAAAAAGCTTCCAATGACGGCGCCGACGCCTATGGCCGTCGTCAGCATGCCGAAATGGAGGGCGTCGACGGTACCGTCGGACCCGATCCAGCCATAGCTGCGCTGGAGCGAGGATGTGCTCGAAGACCACATGTTGAGGGCTACGCCTATCTGGAAGTAGCCGAAGAAGGTGGCGATACGGGCACGCACAAGCTGCGTTCGCGTGACACCGCCCCACGTAGAAGATTGAGCGTGCGTTAGGGTCATTGCTGTTCTCCAATGGAAGGCGCCGGGCCGTTGCGCAGTTGTGCTGGCAGGCCGCCTCGGTTTCCAACGCCCTACCCCTCGGGCGTACCCAAGGTAATGTCCACATTACTTCCAGTAAAGGAAAGTAAACCTTATAAGTCAAGGGGTAACGGTTGCTGATGCGGCAGCTGCGGAGGGCGCTTGGTCGCGCTGGTTGCATAAGGTAAAGTATGTGTAAGCTTCATATTTACATATATAAGCTTTTGCTGGTCTTGGGCCTGCCCCGGCTGGGCGGTGCACCGTGAAGGAGTCCGAATGACCAAAGTTCTATATCTCTACGGTGGCTGGCCGGGACACAACCCTTACGGCGTTGCGGACTGGACGCGGTCCTTGCTGCAGAGTCTGGATTTCGAGGTGCAGGAATCGACGGATATCTTCATCCTCGACCAGGATCTGACCGATTACGACCTGATAATCAACAACTGGAACAATGCCCTCCTCAGCGAGACTCTGACCCCGTCCCAGGAAGCACATCTGCTCGGCGCGGTGGAGGCAGGGACCGGATTCGTCTCATGGCATGGTGGTGGGGCGGCGTTCAGGGGCAGCGTGATGTACCACATGATGCTGGGCGCCGACGTGTTTTACCACCCTGCAGGTGAGGGAACGCGTCATCCATACCCGTTGTATGTGATGGATCGGGACCATCCGATTACCCGTGGAATACAAGACTTCCATGCTGCCAGCGAGCAGTACTACATGAACGTAGACCCCCGCAATCACGTACTTCTTGAGACAGTGTTCGACGGCGAACACATGCCCTGGCTTGATGGCCAGCGCATGCCGCAAGCGTGGACCAAAGACTGGGGCAAGGGCCGGGTGTTCTATAGTGCCCTCGGCCACTACTTGGACGACCTAACAGCTGCCCCGGTAGAGGAAATCGTCCGACGAGGTCTTCTTTGGGCACGCCGTAACCATCAATCCGCCGACTAAACCCCCACCGTCTTCAGATAGCTCCGAATCCCGTCCACCACCAGTTGGTGGTCGTCGTCGGACGACAGCCCGGATACCGTGATCGCACCGATCACGCCGGCGCCGCGCACCCGGATGGGGAACGAACCTCCAGCCAAGGTGTAGTCCTCGTGGGCGAGCCAGCCGCCACCAACAGGACTGTGTCCTCGGGCGGAGAACTCCTCGGACAGCAACGCCGTGCTGTGCTCAAAGCGCAGCACCGACGCGGACTTGCGGCGGATCCACTCCTCCTGGTCCGAGGTTGCCCCCGGCAGGACGCAGCGGAAGAGCACGATGTTGTGACGGCGGATGTCGATGGCAACCCCGAAGCCGGCAGCGATGGCATGGTTGGCGATCAGCGAACCGAGCCGCCAGGCGTCGTGGTTGTCGAAGGCTGCGAAGACCAGCTCTTCCTCCTGCTGGCGGAGCTCGGTCAATCGTGGCGAATCAGTCATTGTCATTTCCTTCCAGCGCTGCGTCGGCCTCGTAGCTCAAACCGATCTGCTTCCGGATCTCATCCATCGCCGCCATGATGGCCACGGTCTCGGCCGGGGGAAGGATGGTTCCAGCAGTGGAACCATCCCGAACCAGACGCTCCAGCTCAGCGGCCTGGAACTGCATCCCACGGCTGCCGACGGGCTCGTCATACCGTTCAATAACACTGCCGTCCACGGCGTGGACTGTGAAAGGAACGGGGTTGTACCAAGTGTGCTCGATGTCGATCCAGCCGTTGGTTCCGATCACCATTGCGCGGTTGGCGCTGGCGGCATCGAGCTCACAATCAACAATCGCCTGGGCGCCGTTGATGTATTCGAAGATCGCAGCGGTCTGCCGGTCGACGCCCGTCGCGGACATGGAGGCGCTGGCCCGGATTGCGGCCGGCGTTCCCAGGATGTCAAAGGCGAAGGAGACCGGATAAATGCCCAAGTCCAGCAGCGCTCCGCCGCCGAGCGCGGGATCGTTGAGCCGGTGTGCAGGGTCTTGGGGGAGGCTCTGGTTGTGGCTGGCGACCACCTTGCGGACCTCCCCGATGGTGCCGGCATCGATGATGTCGCGAACGCGGATCATGTGCGGGAGGAACCGGGTCCACATGGCTTCCAGGGCCACGAGCCCCTTGGATTCGGCCACGTCAATGATGTCCTGTGCTTCGCGGGCGTTCATGGTGAACGACTTCTCCACCAGCACGTGCTTGCCGGCGTTCAACGCCAGCAGCGCATTGGCGTGGTGGAACGGGTGCGGTGTGGCGATGTACACCACGTCGATCAACGGGTCAGCTACCAGATCCTCATAGCTGCCATGCGCGGTGGCCACGCCGTACTGCTCGGCGAACGCCTTGCTCGAGTCCAGCGAACGGGACCCCACGGCCTGCACCGTGAAGCCGTTCTCGTTCAGGTCCTTCGTCTGAAGCCCGGCGATGAAGCCGGTGCCGAGGATTCCCCAGCGGATGGTTCCGTCGGAGGTGCCATTGCTGAGAGTCACGTGCCTAGTCCTTTGTTGGGTCGGAAATTGGGTACGCCACAAACGCGAAGCGCCCGGAGTCCGGCGACCAGCTGTTGACGTTGAGGGTACCTTGGCCGCCGAAGAGTGGCCATGTATGGAGGGGAGTGGTCCAGTCCTCGGTCGAAACAAGTACGACGGCGACAGGCAAGTCGGCGGGGTGGCCAACAGTACCGCTGGGGAACTGGATGTACGTGGCGTAACGGCCATCGGGGGATGGATGGGGAAACCAGTCGACCGTTTCTGATTCGAGGAGCTGCTCGAATCCGCTGCCGTCGATCTGGATCCGGGCAAGCTGGGCGTGGCCAGGCGCCGAGGTGAAGGACTCTGTGTTCAGGTACAGCCACTCCCCATCCGGCGAGTACTCCGGGCCGTCGCAGTGACCGGGCCCGACATCAACGCGGGCGGCAGCACCGCCGTCGGACGCCAGGGTCATCAGGCGGCCCGGCTGCGTAAAGTCGCCCGCCTCGATGCCCACGTAGGCGAGTTCCTTTCCGTCAGGGCTGACTCCGTGGAGGAAGTGGAAGGAACCGTCGTCGTCAGTGATCCTGGTGGCCGGGCCACCGGAAAGCGCGGCACGGTAGATGTGGCCATCGTTGGCGGAGAGGAAGATGTCCTTGCCATCAGGTGCCAGAACGTGATCGTTGTTGAGGTCCGGGATGCCGGTGAGCGGGACTTCCACGGGATGGCCGCCGGTCACGTCCAGCGTCCACAACTTTCCGTCCCCGTTGAGGACAAGTGCGCCGCCGTCGCCCGACCCCTTCGAGGTCAGGGTCCAGTTGGGTGCTTCAAACAGAACGTCATCGGTGGAGTAGAGCAGCTCGGCGTGGCCGTTAACCGACGCGATCCACACCTCGCAGCGCTGACTTGGTTGGAGGGTGCGGATCACGTCGGTTGGTCCTAGTCCTTGCTGCTGAAGGCGGCGTCGAAGGAGGTCTGCGAGGCGGGGAAGTCGAACTTCTTCAGGGCGGCGAGGGCTTCGGGTGCGCCGTGGAGGCGGTCCATGCCGGCGTCTTCCCACTCAACGGAGATGGGTCCGTTGTAGCCGATGGCGGTGAGGGCGCGGAAGGACGATTCCCAGGGCACATCGCCGCGTCCGGCGGAGACGAAGTCCCAGCCACGGCGCGGGTCGCCCCAGGGCAGATGGGAGCCCATCACAGTGTTGCGGCCGGTGGGACGGAGCTTGGTGTCCTTGCAGTCCACGTGGTAGATCCGGTCCTTGAAGTCCCAGATGAAGGACACAGGGTCGATGCCCTGCCACATGAAGTGGGAGGGGTCCCAGTTCAGGCCGAACGCTTCGCGGTGGCCGATCGCTTCGAGGGTCCGGACGGTGGTCCAGTAGTCGTAGGCGATCTCACTCGGGTGGACTTCGTGGGCGAAACGGACCCCGCATTCGTCGAAGACGTCCAGGATGGGGTTCCAGCGGTCGGCGAAGTCCTGGTAGCCGGCCTCGATGACCTTCTCCGGGACAGGCGGGAACATGGCCACGTACTGCCAGATCGAGGAACCGGTAAACCCCACCACGGTATCCACCCCGAGCGCGCGGGCGAGGCGTGCGGTGTGTTTCATTTCCTCGGCAGCGCGTTGGCGGACGCCTTCGGGTTCCCCGTCGCCCCAGACGCGCGTGCCGACGATGGCTTCGTGGCGGAAGTCGATGGGGTCATCGCAGACTGCCTGGCCTTTGAGGTGGTTGGAGATGGCCCAGACCTTCAGGTTGTACTTCTCCAGGATGGCGAGTTTGGACTCGACGTAGCCGGGTTCGTCCCAGCGCCAGGCGTCTAGGTGGTCTCCGGAGACGGCGATTTCCAGGCCGTCGTAGCCCCAGCCCGAGGCAAGGCGCGCGACTTCCTCGAAGGGGAGGTCGGCCCACTGGCCGGTGAACAGGGTGTACGGGCGGGACATGGTCAGGCTCCTTCAGTTGCGGTGCTGGAAAGTTGGATCAGTGAGCTTTTGGCGGCAGCGGACTCTTCCACGGCGGCGAGGATGTGCTGGACGTTCAGGCCTTCCTCGAACGACGGCGACGGAGCCTCACCGGCCGCGATGGCAGTCAGGAAGTCCCGGATCTGGTGGGTGAAGGTGTGTTCCCAGCCGATGATGTGACCCTGTGGCCACCACGCCTCGAGGTAGGGGTGCTCGGGTTCGTTGACCAGGATCCGCCGGAAACCCTGCTCCCGGACGGGCACGGTGGCGTCCAGGAAGCCGAGTTCATTGAGGGCTTCAAGGTCGAAGAGGATCGTGCCCTTGTCACCGTAGATTTCGAGTTTGAGGGAGTTCTTCTGGCCCGTCGCTACCCGCGAAACCTCTACTGAGGCGATTGCTCCGGAGGCGAGGGTCAGCGTGGCCCAAGCGGCGTCGTCGACCGTGACATCTTCCAGCCCATTAGCGCCGGGGCGACGGTCCACGAAGGTGTGCAAGCGGCCTGAAACCTCGGTGACCGCGTCACCCAGGAGGAACAGGACCTGGTCGATGGCGTGGGAAGCGATGTCGCCCAGGGCACCGGAACCGGCCGTTTCCTTGCGGAGGCGCCAGGTCATGGGGGACTCGGCATCCGAGAGCCAGTCCTGCAAGTACGCGGCGCGGACGTGGCGGATGGTGCCGAGGCGTCCTTCGGCGATGAGTTCCTTGGCGAGGGCCAGGGCCGGGACGCGGCGGTAGTTGAAGCCGATCATGGACTGCACGCCGTTGGCCCGCGCGGAGGCGGCTGCGGCCACCATCAATTCGGCCTCACCCAGGGTGTTGGCCAGCGGCTTCTCCACCAGCACGTGTTTCCCGGCGGCCAATGCCGCAATGGCAATTTCGGCGTGCATCCAGCCGGGCGCGCAGATATCGATGATGTGGATGTCGTCGCGTTCAATCACGGAACGCCAGTCCGTGGCGGACTCGGCCCAGCCATACTTGGCTGCTGCCTCGGCCACCTGGGTGGCGTCCCGGCCCACCAGCACTTTCTGCTCGAAGGCCGGGACGTCGAAGAAACTGGCCACGTTCCGCCACGCATTCGAGTGGGCCTTTCCCATGAAGGCGTAGCCGATGGCGGCCACGCCGAGTGGTTGATGCGCCTGGGAAGGATGGTCGGATGGGTGGGCGGGGGTGGTCATGTTCTTGTTCCTCGCTGATTCTTAGAGAGTGGCTGTTTCGGGTGCCCAGTCCTCAGGGAGGGCCGCCGAGACAGGTGCGTTGCTGGTGACGTCCACGAACGTGCCCGACTCCACGGACTCGGCGATCGAGACCATGCTGTCCAGCACGTGGTAGGCAAGATCGCCCGTGGCGCGGTGCGCAGTGCCGGCACGGAGCGCCCGGGCCATGTCCAGCACACCCAGGCCGCGGCCGTTGGCCGGCCCGGTGGCAGGGATGATCTCGGGTTCTTCCGCGCCCGGACGCCACAGCTTGAGGTCGCCGTCGAAGTAGTTCGGATCCGGCAGGGACAGCGTAGCCTCCGAGCCCGTGATTTCAACGAAGCCCATCCGCAGACGCGGCGACTCGAAGGAGAACACGCTGTGCGAGGACTGGCCGCCTTCGAACTGCGCCATCGCGGACACGTGCGTGGGGACCTCGACGGCGAATTCCTCGCCTGCCTTGGGACCGGAACCAATAATGCGGGTCGCCTTCGCCGAGGAGCCGACGGCGGCTACCTTGCGGACCGATCCGAACGTCTGGATCAGGGCGGTCAGGTAGTACGGACCCATGTCGAACAGCGGACCGGCACCGTGCTGGAACAAGAACGCCGGGTTCGGATGCCACGACTCCGGACCGGGAGTCTGGAACGTGGTCATACCTGTCAACGGGGTACCGATGTCGCCACGTTCGATGATCCGGCGTGCCGTCTGCAACCCTGCGCCCAGGAACGTGTCCGGGGCGGTGCCCAGGCGGATGCCGGCGGCATCAGCGGCCTTGAGCAGACCCAGCCCCGACTCGCGATCCAACGAGAAGGGCTTCTCGGTCCAGACGTGCTTGCCCGCGTTGACCGCCGCAGTGGCCACCTCCACGTGCGCTGCCGGGATGGTCAGGTTCACGATGATTTCGACGTCGGGATGGTTCAGTGCCAGCTCGGGCGTACCGAACTCGGCGATCCCGTATTCCTTGGCCCGTGCTTCGGCGGCCTCGACGAAGAGGTCCGCGATCACCAGGACCTTCAGGTCAGGGAAGGTGGTGAGGTTGTCCAGGTACTGCTTGCTGATGTTGCCCGCGCCGATGACGGCAACGCCCACCGGGCCTGTACGGGTGGAGGGTGCGAAGCTCATGCCTTGGCTCCTTCTGCTGCGGCGTTGAGGTACGCGAGGCTTTCCGTGATGCCTTCGAAGATATCGCCGGAGTAGTCATCGAATTCCACCACGCCAACTTCCAGGGACTTGGCAGCAGCGATGACATCCAGGACCGGAATGGTGCCTTGGCCGGCGGGCTGCTGGGCCTTGGTATCGGTGTTGCCCGGGCCGTCCTTGATGTGGATGAGCTTCACGCGGTCACCCAGGTGGGCCAGAAGTTCCACAGGATCCTGGCCGCCAACGGCAACCCAGTACGTGTCCACCTCGAGTACGAGCTCCGGATCCAGCAGTCCTTCGAAGTATTCCAGCGCGGTCGTGCCCTCGATGGTGGACTCCAGCTCCCAGGCGTGGTTGTGGTATCCCACACGGATGCCGTACTCAGCACCCTTCTTCGCTGCGGCGTTGAGCTTGGCTGCCGTGCCTTGGATGGTTTCGGCGTCCTGCCAGTGCTCCGCCGGGAGGAAGGGGTCGATCACGGTGGTGATGCCCAGTTCCTTGGCAGCGGCAAAGATCTCGTCCTGGTCCTGGCTCAGCAGCGGGGCATGGCCGGAAGGAGCTGTGAGGCCGTTTTCCTTCAACGCCGCACCGAGCTCCTTGGCGGTGGCCACGAAATTGTACGGCTCAACCTGCGTGAAACCGATCTCGGCAACCTTCTTGATGGTTCCAGGCAGGTCCTCCTGGATGGCATTGCGGAGGGTGTACAGCTGGAGTGAATACGACATTGGGTTCCTTTTCGGGAGTGGGTTTTTCCGGGAAATCAGGGACTTGGCGCCAGTCTAGTTAGCGCCCTGCGAGGGAGCCACCGATTCCGCCGACGCTGAAGTATTTGTTCAGGGTGGCGAAGACGATGATCGGCGGGAGCATCATGACGACGGCGAGGGCCATTACGGATGTCCAGTCGGTGGCGTTCTGTTGGAAGAAGGATTGGACGCCCATGGGGAGCGTGAAAATCTCATTGGAGCGGAGGAACACGATGGCTACGAGGTAGTCGTTCCATGCCAGGAGGAAGGCGAAGATCGCGGTGGAGAGGATGCCTGGCAGTGAGTTGCGGAGGACCACTTTGGTGAACGATCCGAAGACGGAGCAGCCATCGATCCAGGAGGCTTCTTCGAGGCTGATGGGGATGGAGTCGAAGTAGGCGGCCATCATCCAGGTGGCAACCGTCATGGTGGAGCCGACGTAGATGATGGTGATGCCCAGGAGGTTGTCCACCAGGCCCATGCCTGCGAACAGGATGAAGAGAGGCACGACGGAGGTGATGATGGGCAGGGATTGCATGACGAAGAGCAGCAGGGAGTAGCCGGAGACGGCTTTGGAGCGGCCGCGGGAGAGGACGTAGCCGGCGGGTGCGGCGACGGCGACGGAGACGATCACGGTGGAGAGGGTGGTGACGAGGCTGTTCTGCAGCCAGGTCGCCGCGAGGGTCCCGTTGAAGACGTTGGCGAGGTTCTCGAACGTGAACCCGGTTGCCGTGCTGTTGACACCGGGAGTGAAGGCCAGCACCACGGTGACCATGATGGGGACCAGGACGATCACGGTGATGGCCAGGATCAGGACGAAGCGCCACCAGCGTCCGCGCATGCCGGCTTCGGAGAGGACACGGCGGGTCTTGCCGGTGTCGGTGATGCCGAGGGCCGGGCCGGATTCGGGGTGGGCGTGGAGTACAGCGCTCATTATTCGACGCTCGACTTTCGGATCTGGCGGTACAGGATGACGGAGATGACTACCAGGGTCATGGTCATGAGGAAGGCGATGGCGACGCCGGGGCCGGTGGCGAAGTCCTGGAAGACCGTGCGGTAGGCCAGCACCACCAGTGAGGTGGTGGCACTGACGGGACCGCCGCCAGTGAGCAGGTAGATGGTGGGGAAGTCATTGACGCAGAAGATCGTCATGAGGATCCACGAGATGTAGGTGGAACGGGCGATCAGCGGCAGGGTGATCTGGGTGAACTGCTGCCATTTGGAGGCGCCGTCCATGCTGGCTGCTTCGTAGACCGTGGTGTCCACCGAGGCCAGGGCCGCGGAGATCATCATCATCATGAAGGGGAAGGACACCCAGACCTTGAACACCATGACGGTGATGGAGGCCAGGGTGGGATCTGCCAGGAACAGCGGTGTTCCCAGGCCAAGGCCCCGGAAGATCGAAGGGATGAGGCTGTCCGGGGTTGCCACGAGCCAGTTCCAGGCGGTGGAGGAGACCACGATCGGCACCACCCAGGGCAGGAGCAGGAGGACCTTGAAGGTGTTGCCGGCGGGGATCTTGGTCCGCAGCAACAACGCCAGGCCCAGGCCGACCAGCCAGGAGCCGAAGACACCAACAATGGTGAACCAGAGGGTGAACTGGGCGGCTTTCCAGAACGCGGGCGAGGACAGGACGTTCGCGAAGTTCTCGCCGCCTACGAAGTTGCCGGTCTGGAGCAGGTCACCGTCGTGGGTGGCTTGGACTGCGGCGTGGATCAGCGGGTAGCCGTGGATCAGGACAAGCAGGACCACCGAAGGGAGCAGGAGCCAGAAGAAGGTCCGGGTGGTTTGGGCGCTGAGTTTGCTCTTGCGCCCCGGGGCGCCCCCGGTGCGGCGGGGGGGTTGCCCCCGGCGGGCCCGGGACAGGCCTGATGGTGCGGTAGTTGATGACATGGCAGGTACCGTTCTACTTCTTCAAGACCGATTCGAGGCCGGACTGGAAGGTCTGCAGCGCGGTCTTGGCGTCGGTTGCCTGGCCGGTCAGGATCGACTGGCTGAACTGGTTCAGTGCTTGGCCGCCGTCGAGGGCTGCGAGGTTGGCGTTGAGGGTGCTGCCCTGGGAAGCGAAGGTCTTGGCGATGGGCTGCCAGTCCTTGACGATCTTGACGTTGTTGGGGTCATCGGCGAATTCGGGGATCTCGGTGATGGACTTGAACACGGGGAGGGCGGACATGAGCTTCTGCTTCCACAGTTCCTTGAGCTGGCCCAGGTAGTAGACCAGGAACTCTTCGGAAGCTTCCTGTGACGGCGTGTTCTTGTACATCATGATGTTGTTCGGGAACACGATGGTGGCCTTGTCGCCGTGCGGACCCGTGATGGGGTCAGCCACCAGCAGGTCGCCGGACGTGTCACCCACGCGCTGTGGAACGTTGACCTGGAACAGTCCGAAGCCAGCCTTGCCGTCCTTCCACTGTGCTGACATGTTGTCCGTGGTGTAGCTGACGGCCGCGGGATCCACGATGCCGTTGGAAACGAGTTCCAGGACGAATTCCATGGCCTCGACGTTGCGGTCGTTGAGGAGGTCCAACTCGCCGTCCTTGCTCCAGACGCCGCCGCCGTTGTTGACCATCATCATGATCATGGAGTGGTTGCCGTAGTTGTTGCCCGAGCCGGCACCGGTGGCGAAGCCGAACGCGCCAAGCTTCTTCAAGGCCTTGCCGGCTTCCAGCAGGGACGGCCAGTCGGTGGGCAGTGCTACGTTCGCCTTTTCGAACAGGGACTTGCGGTACCAGAACACGCGCATGTCCAACTGCCAGGGGACGGCTACGTAGCCCTTGTCCGACTTGAACGGGTCCAGCACGCCCGGCAGGAAGTCATCGAACTGCCCGTTGGACTTCATCTTCTCAATGACCTTGTCCGCGTACGCGATCTGGCCCTGCTGCTCGAACTGGAAGGCCTGGAAGCCGCCGCCGGTGGACACTGCCGGGCCGGTTTTGGACGCGATGGCCGAGGAGAACGTCTGGTAGAAGTTGTTCCACTGGATGATCTGGTAGTTGGCCTTGGCGTTGTTCGCACCCGCGAAGCCTTCTGCGATCTTCTTGGCAGAGTCGTTGTAGGCCGGCGTAGCCCAGGGCATATCCCAGAACTTTACGGTTCCACCGGCGCCGCCCCCGCCGCCCTGGGTGGCTGAGCCACCGCCGCAGGCAGCCAGGAGCGGCACCGAGGCCGCTGCTGCCGTCAGGCCGAGGAAATTGCGGCGGGAGAAGGAACGGGTGGCTGCGGACTGAACATTCATAGTGATTCCTTTCGGGACCGGCAACGCGATCTCTGCGTTGATGTTCCGGTCCAGCTCAACTTTGAGGAGGGCAAACGGATACTGAATGGCTGGATAGTGCTGTTGTTGTAGAGCTCGGTTAGATGAGTGCTGTGATGGTTTCCGACAACACCGCGAAGCTGTGCAGGTCGGATGGGCTGGTGCCGGCGTCGAGGTGTTCCTTGAGCCGACGCCATGTAGCGCGGTGAGCGGATTCGTAGATCGTGGGAAGAAGCAGGTCGCCTTGGGGTCCGGTGACTTTGATGGTTGCCGGCCACGCAGCGACCGGTTCCGGCAGCATGACGCTGACGCCGCCGTCGTCGGTCAGCAAGGTGACTTTGACGACTGCCGGACAGGCGTTGGAGAGGACGCCCTGCAACGCAACCGGTGCGCCGTTGGCGAGTACCGCCGTCGCCGTGTAACCGTGCGGTCCGCGGCTCAGGACCCTGAGGCTCCCCAACGGTCCGGTGACGCGTACGACGGCGGCAAGATGGTCCGCGAGCAGCTCGCCGGAGTCGGTTCCCACCGGCGCGGTGGCCACGGAGTCGAGCACGGCGGCGCGGCCCGCCATGGAACGGACGGCATCCTCGGCTGCCGGGATGGCGGGGTTGGAGGCCCAGCGCTGGTCGAGGACAACGACGGTGCCCCTGTGTTGGGCTGCTGCCTGGAGCAACTCCGTGTTTTCCGCGGCGGGGTTCACCACTACGATTCCGCGGGCTCCGGCGCTGATGGCCTCTACGGCGTGGGCGGTCCAGCCCGGCGTACCCGCGATGACCTGGACGTGGGGCTGGTTGTCTCCGGCGGCTGGGCCGAAGGATTCGGGAAGGGACGCGACTGCCAGGGCAACCGCACCAGCTTCCTGGGCCTCCGGGGTGGCGCGGACGGTGTAGTGCTTGGTTTCCACGGGGGCGCTCATGCGTGGGCTCCTTCGGCAACCGCGTGCTGGGCTGTGTGCTGTGCTTCGACATTGGCCACGGTGGCGTCGGCGATGTCCAACGCGAAGGTCAGGTCGTCAATCAGGGTTTGCGCAGACGGCGGTTGCTTTGCTCCTGCAGCCAATGCGGCCAGTTCGCGCCACTCACCTTCGTAGCCGTTGTGGTCAAAGGGGCCGTGAATGGTGGTTTCGTTGCCGCGGGTGAAGGTCGCCACGGCCGAACCCGCCTGGACGTAGGACGGTGTGAAGTCGATGCGGAGGGCGGCGTCATCTGAGATGGCCTCAAAGCTCCACTCGGGCTTCCACGTGTTGTTCATGGCTGCGCGGAGCTCGATGGTCCGTGTGGGGGTGCGGAGCGGGATGACGTAACCGAACGGGCGGACGTGGCGTGCTTCCAGTACTTCGATGTCCTTGAAGTCCGGTGTGAACCTGCGGATCAAGGGGAGGTCGTGGATGGCCAGGCCCATGATCCCGCCGCGGAGTGCGCCCTTGATGACCTCGGGGTCCGAGTAGTCCGGGGCGCCGCCGGCGGGACGGGTGATGATCTCAGTGGCGAAGTCCTCAAACCGGGCGTTGGGCGGCAGGACGATCGAGGAACGGATCGTGTGGACGTTGTCCGGCAGGTCTCCCCAGTTTTCGCTTGCGGCGAGCCAGCCGGGATCGAAGGTGTGCATGGCGCCCACGATGATCGGCACTCCCGTTTCTTCGCTGACGGCGGAGATCTGCGCTGCTTCTTCGGCGTTCATGGCAAATGGCTTTTCGCAGAGGACGGCTTTCTTGCCGGCGCGGCAGGCGGCGATGACCTGCGCGGCGTGGAACTGGTGCGGGCTGCAGATGGCCACGATGTCTACGGAGGCGTCGCCCAGGAGGGCGTCGATGCTGGTGCTGTGCGTGGCACCAACGCGGGCGGCCACGGACTCAGCGACGGCGGGGTCGACGTCCATGATGTGGCGGACGGTAAGGATGTCGCCCAAGCGGGCGAGTGACGGCAAGTGGATGGCCTGGGTGACCGGGCCGGCGCCGAGGATGCCAACTCCCAAAGTAGGGGCGACGTCTATGTGGCTGGACAAGTTCAGTTACCTCTTCGTAAGCGGACTGGTGTGCTGCTCATCACAACCTAAAGGGACTTTTGCCGAGCGTCAAGCAAAAGTTGAAATATTGCCGACAAACTTCTGCTGCATGACACGCATAAGCAATCGTGCTTCACTAAAGGCATGACAACAGCCACCGGAAACGACGCCGGAAATACCTCCGTTCTGGAGGCTGGCAACCTTTCGCGTGCTGGCGACCTGTTCCAACTACTTCGCGACGGGCAAGCCCGCACCCGCGCCGAACTCGCAGTCACCACCGGGCTGGCCCGATCCACCGTCGCTTCCCGTATTGACGCCCTCATCAGTTCGGGTCTCGTGGGACCCGCCGGTGAGGCGAGCTCCAGCGGCGGCAGGCCGCCGTCGCGCTTTGCTTTCAACCCCGCCGCACGCGTCGTCCTCGCGGTCGACGTCGGAGCGACCCACGTGATTGTTGCCGTCACCGACCTCAGCGGCAGCATCCTCGCGGAGCGACGCCTCGCACAAGAAGTCGCCGACGGCCCCGAGATGGTCCTGGGCCGCGTCATCTCCGCGGGCCGTGAACTTTTGGCCGAGGCGGGCCGCCAAATTGGCGACCTCGCCGGCATGGGCATCGGCTTGCCCGGGCCCGTTGAACACGACACCGGGCGGCCCGTGAAGCCGCCCATCATGCCCGGGTGGGACGGATTCGACGTCGTCACGTACGTCCAGCGCTCGTTGCCCGTTCCCGTCCTGGTGGACAACGACGTCAACATCATGGCCCTCGGCGAACGCACCGCGTACTGGCCGGACCACGACAACTTCCTGTTCATCAAAGTGGCCACCGGCATCGGCGCCGGCATCATCAGCAGCGGTGAGCTGCAGCGTGGTGCCAACGGCACCGCCGGCGACCTCGGCCACGTCCGGGTGCCACGCGGCGACGACGTCCTCTGCCGATGCGGCAACCACGGGTGCCTCGAAGCGCTGGCCTCAGGTCCCGCCGTCGCGCGTCAACTGCAGGCGCAAGGCCTGGAAGCGTCCACAGGTGCCGACGTCCTCCGGCTGGTCGGCGAGGGAAACCTGCAGGCGATCCAGGCGCTGCGCCAGGCGGGCCGCGATGTTGGCGATGTGCTGGCAACCGTGGTCAACCTGCTCAATCCGTCCATGATCATCACCGGCGGCAGCGTGGGGGAGGCCGGCGAACACCTCGTGGCCGGCATCCGCGAAGTGGTGTACCGACGTTCGCTGCCGCTGGCCACCACGCACCTGCGCATCGGCATCTCCATGGCCGGTGACCGCGCGGCCATCCTGGGTGCCAGCCAGATGGTCACCCAGCACGTTCTGTCGCCGGCAGTGATTGAGGCCACGCTCCAAGCGACGGGATAAGCCTTGTTCGGTGCCGTATGACGGGTGGTGGCGTGATAGCAATGAAAGTGATGAAAACGCTTCCTACCACCCTTCGCTGCACACCATGAGCCAATTCCTCGCCAAAGTTCCCCGCGGTTGGCTGATCCTCGCGTGCATCGGCCTCATTGCCCTGAACATGCGCGGACCCTTCGTGGCCGTGGCTCCCGTGGTGGATTCCCTGCAGCAGGATCTCGGCTTCTCGCCGGTTGAACTCGGGCTGCTGACCGGCATTCCGGTGCTCTGTTTCTCCCTCGCGTCCCCCTTGGCCTCCCTGGCAGGACGACGCCTCGGAGCCGAATTCGCCGTGATGCTCACGCTGCTCGGCGTGCTGGCCGGGGTGGTGATCCGTTCCAGTGGCGGCAGCGCTTTGGTGATGGCGGGCACGGTCATCATTGGCGTGGCCATCACCATCGGCAATATCGCAGTGCCGCTTATTATCCGGCGCGACTTTGCACCTCGGCGGCAGGCAACCGCGATGGGCGTCTATACGGCCGCGCTCAACATCGGCTCGTTCCTCACGTCGGTGGCAACTGCGCCCTTGGCTGAGCTGGTGGGGTGGAGGCTGGCCCTGGCCGCGAGCGCCTTGTTGTCGTTGGCGGCCATCCTGTTCTGGGTGCCAACTGTCGGTGCCCGACGGGCCTTTATTCCGGCAGCTGTTCCTGCGCCTCCGGCTTCCAGCGCCGGGCCTGTTGCGGGTGTGGGCTGGCTTGACTGTGGGCCTGACCCTCGGTTTCGCTGGCCAGGCCTTCTCCTACTACGGCATCACCGCGTGGCTGCCCAGTTTCCTCTCCGATGAACTCGCCATGGGCACCGCCGAAGCCGGTGCGGGGTCCTCGCTGTTCCAGATCTTCGCGATCGTGGGCGGTCTGGGCGTGCCACTTCTGGCCCGCTTCGCCAGTACGACGACGGTGGCGGTCACCTTGAGCGCGCTGTGGCTGACAGTTCCCGTGGGCTTGCTGCTCTCGCCTTCGCTGTGGTGGTTGTGGTCCTCGCTGGGCGGTGTTGCCCAAGGCGGTGGCATCACGGTGATCTTCATTGCCATCATCAAGTTCGCGCAATCCCAGGCCGCTGCCGGGAAGATGTCCGCGATGGTGCAGGGGGTGGGTTACTGCTTTGCTGCGTTGGCGCCCACGGTTATTGGCTACGTTCACAGTGTGACCGACGGCTGGACTGTCCCGCTGCTCGTGATCCTCGGCTCCGTACTCGCGTTTTGCGTCTGCACCACGTTGTCCGTGCGCTGGGTGGCCCGGCAGCGCTAGGGTTGCCCGGCAGCGCTAGGGTATTCCGCTGCTGGGCTGCCTCCCCGGCGGTCGGGGTCACTTGTTGCGAAGAGTGCAGGCAGCCCAGCGTCGGGGCTTGATGTGTCGCTTGCTCAGGTCCTGGACCTAAGCGGCGACGAGTTCCTCTTCCGTGGCCTCTTCTCGGGCCTCGGTGAGGAAACGTGCGTACGCGGGGATGGTCAGGAAGGTGGGGAATTCTTCGGCCAGAGTGACCTCTTCGAAGATGGCGCGGGCATCCGCGAACCGGTCTCCGTCGAAGCGTTCCAGGCGGGCGTATTCCTCGTCCAGGAGGTCCTCTACCCATTCACGGGTGATGACGTCACCGTTTTCGATGATGGCGTGGGAGTGGATCCACTGCCACAACTGGGACCGGGAGATCTCCGCGGTGGCGGCGTCTTCCATGAGGTTGTGGATGGCCACGGCCCCGTTGCCCCGCAGCCAGGACTCGATGTAGCGGATGCCCACCTCGATGTTCAGACGGACCCCGCCCTCGGTGATGGTGCCCTCCGTGCTGGCGATATCGATCAGCGCACGGTCATCCGGGGTGACATCCTCGCGGGAACGGTCCAACTGGTTGGAGCGGTCTCCGAGAACTGAGTCAAAAACTTCCCGGCATACCGGCACCAGATCCGGGTGGGCCACCCACGAGCCGTCGAAGCCGTCGTTGGCCTCGCGGGTCTTGTCAGCACGAACCTTCTCGAACGAAGCAGTGTTGGCTGCCTCATCCTTGCGGTTCGGGACAGCTGCAGCCATGCCACCGATCGCCATGGCCCCGCGGCGGTGGCAGGCCCGGACCAGTTGCTCGGTGTAAGCGCGCATGAACGGCTGGGTCATGGTCACCTGGCCGCGGTCCGGGAGCACGAAACGCGGTCCTCGGGTACGGAAGTTCTTGATCAGCGAGAAGATGTAGTCCCACCGGCCGGCGTTCAAACCGCTCGCATGGTCCCGCAGTTCGTACAGGATCTCTTCCATCTCGAACGCGGCGGTGATGGTTTCGATCAAAACCGTGGCGCGGATGGTGCCCTGCGGGATGCCCAACAGGTCCTGTGCCAGGACGAAGATGTCGTTCCACAACCGGGCCTCGAGGTGGTTCTCGATCTTCGGCAAGTAGAAGTACGGGCCCTTGCCCTGGGCCAGCAGGCGGCGGGCGTTGTGGAAGAAGAACAACCCGAAGTCCACAATTCCGCCGGCGATCGGCTTGCCGTCGATCAGCATGTGCTTCTCCGGCAGGTGCCAACCACGCGGGCGGACCACGATAGTGGGCAGGTCCTCGGCCGACTTGAGCTTGTATTCCTTGCCCTCCGGGGACGTGAAATCGATCCGGCGCTCCAAAGCATCCGTCAGGTTCAGCTGACCCTGGATCACGTTGCGCCACGTCGGCGTGGACGAATCCTCCATGTCAGCCAGCCACACCTTCGCCCCCGAGTTCAGGGCATTGATGGTCATCTTCTTATCCACCGGACCCGTGATCTCCACCCGGCGGTCCTCCAAACCCGGAGCCGGGGGAGCCACCCGCCAGGTCGGATCGTTCCGGATGCCCTCGGTCTGCGGCAGGAACCGCGGATCCTGGCCACCGGAAATCTGGTTGCGACGGGCGTGCCGTGCCTGCATCAGCTCCTGACGACGATCAGCCGTAGCCCGGTGCAACTTGCCAATGAACTCAAGGGCATCCGGCGTCAAAACCTCGTTCTGCCGGCACATGGGCTGCGCGGTCAAAGTAATGCCATTGATAGTGAAGTTGTCAGTGAAGCTGTTCATTTCAATCTCTCCTATGAGAAGCAAATGTTCGACGGCGGCACGTGCTTGGGTGGGTTGGGACCGGGTTGGGTAATCCTCCGCGTGCTATTCCCCATCCCGCCCGCTTGGCCTCGCAGAGCTCGGCCGGCGTCCGGGACAGGGCCCCTTTTACGCACCCTTCCGGATCACCCAACCCGACAGTCGGGACGGTCCGGAAGGCGCGATCCGCACGAGGCCGGAGGGGCCAGTAATGCGGCAGCCTGCGTAAAGGGGCCCTATATCCGCCCTCGACCGAGTTCTACGAGTCAAAGGGCGGGTCTGGGGATAGCAGGCAGAGTGTTGCCGGTCCGTAGGCCGGAGGTGACAACCGGCAGCAGAGCTCGGCCGTCGTCTGTGGTTAGTGGAATTGGCCCTCTTCGGTCGATCCGACCAGTGCGAGGGTGGATGCGTTCGGGTTGAGCGCGGTTGCGATGTCGTCGAAGTAGCCGGTGCCGACTTCGCGCTGGTGCTTGGTGGCGGTGTAGCCGCGGGACTCGGAGGCGAATTCCTTTTCCTGGAGCTCGACGTAGGCGCTCATGCCTTCACGGGCGTAGCCGTGGGCGAGATCGAACATCGAGTAGTTCAGGGCGTGGAAGCCGGCCAGGGTGATGAACTGGAACGTGAAGCCCATGGCGCCGAGTTCACGCTGGAACTTGGCGATGGTGGTGTCGTCCAGGTGCTTGCGCCAGTTGAAGGACGGGGAGCAGTTGTAGGAGAGCATCTGGTCCGGGAACTCGGCCTTGACCGATTCGGCGAACTTGCGGGCCAGTTCCAGGTCCGGGGTTCCGGTCTCCATCCAGATGAGGTCGGAGTACGGTGCGTAGGCCTTGGCCCGGGCGATGCAGGGTTCGATTCCGTTGCGGACCTTGTAGAAGCCCTCGGCGGTGCGAACAGGCTGTCCACCTTCGCGGAGGGTGAATTCCTGGTCGCGCTCGTCAACGTCTGAGGTGATCAGGGTTGCTGCTTCGGCGTCGGTGCGGGCAATGACCACCGTGGGAGTATCGGCGACGTCGGCTGCCAGACGTGCGGCGTTCAGGGTCCGGATGTGCTGCTGGGTGGGGATCAGGACCTTGCCGCCGAGGTGGCCGCACTTCTTTTCGGAAGCGAGCTGGTCTTCCCAGTGCACCCCCGAGGCGCCGGCGGTGATCATGGATTTCATGAGCTCGTAGGCGTTCAGCGGGCCACCGAAACCGGCTTCTGCGTCGGCGACGATCGGGACCAGCCAGTCTTCAACGGTCTTGACGCCCTCGGCGTATTCGATCTGGTCTGCACGGAGCAGGGCGTTGTTGATGCGGCGGACAACCTGGGGCACCGAGTTGGCCGGGTACAGGGACTGGTCCGGGTAGGTCTGGCCCGACAGGTTGGCGTCTGCGGCCACCTGCCAGCCGGAGAGATAAATGGCACGGAGGCCGGCCTTGACCTGCTGCACTGCCTGGTTACCGGTCAGGGCTCCGAGGGCGTTGGTGTAGCCGCCGGTGGGAGCTTCCTCAGTGAGCTGCTTCCAGAGCTTCTCCGAACCGCGGCGGGCCAGGGTGTGCTCTTCGGAGACGCGACCGCGGAGGCGGACGACGTCGGTAGCCGAGTAATCACGGGTGACGCCTTCCCACCGCGGGTTGGCGGACCATTCAAGTTCCAGCGCTGCGGCCTGCTCGCTTGCCGTTTCCTGAGCGGAAGATTCTGCTGGTTCAAATGAAGCGGTCATCTTGATCTCCTAGGTGGTGCCCGGGCCGGCCTCCGCTGCGCCTTTGCTGCATCGGCCGGCTTACCCGGGTCTGTATTTCTTTTTCGTAAGTCCTACTTTTCTGCACTTCCAAGAGGGTTGCTAGAGGAAAACTATGGAAAGAAATGCACTTCTTCGCGTATTCTCAAGAAATGTCGCCTGTGAGCTGGAATCGTGAAGTCGCATCACCGCCGTTGTCGCCTGCGTCCCCTGAACTGGACGTCATCAGCCTTGGCCGCCGCGTGCGGCACCTGCGCAAGCAGGCCGGACTGACGCTGGACGACTTGAGTGCCGCCGTCGGGACCGCACCGAGCCAGCTGAGCCTGATCGAAAACGGCAAGCGCGAACCAAAACTGGGGCTCCTTCAGCAGCTGGCCGCGTCACTGAACGTCAGCATCGATCAGCTGCTGGGAGCGGAGCCGCCGAGCCGCAGGGCGGCTTTGGAAATCGAGCTCGAACGGTACCAGCGCGGACCGCTGTACGAGTCGTTGAACCTGCCCAAAATCCGCATCAGCTCGCGGCTTCCGTTGGATGTGCTGGAGTCGCAGGTGGGGCTGCTTCAGGAGCTCGAACGCAAACTCAACGAGCAGGTGGCGACGCCGGAAGAAGCCCGCCGCGCGAACGGCGAGTTGCGTGCCATGATGCGCGAGCGCGGTAACTATTTCCCCGAGTATGAGGCCGAGGCGCAGAAGGTCCTCAAGGGGGTCGGCTACACCGCGGGCCCGCTGAGCCAGCACGTCATTGCTGACATCGCTGAGAACCTCGGCTTCAGCCTGCATCATGTGGGCGATTTGCCGCACTCCACACGGTCTGTGACGGACTTGAAGAACCACAGAATTTATCTCACGCAGAACCAACGCCAGGATCACGATCCCCGCTCGGTCCTCCTGCAGGCCCTTGGCCACTACGTCCTGGGGCATGAAACTCCGCGGAACTACGGGGATTTCCTGGCACAGAGGGTTGCCACCAACTACTTTGCTGCGGCGTTGTTGCTGCCGGAACAGGCCACAGTGGAGTTCCTGCAGAAGGCCAAAGCTGCCAAGGAGATCGCGGTGGAGGACATCCGTGATGCGTTTGCCGTGTCCTACGAAACGGCTGCGCACCGCTTCACCAACCTCGCCACCAAGCATCTGGGCATCACCACGCACTTCCAGAAGACCCATCAGTCCGGCATCATCTACAAGGCCTACGAGAACGACGGCGTGACGTTCCCGCAGGATCACACCGGGGCCATCGAGGGCCAGCCGTCGTGCAAGGCGTGGACCTCACGTGCTGTGTTCGACGTGCCGGACAAGTTCAGCGCCTACAGCCAGTACACGGACACGCCGTCGGGCACGTACTGGTGCACAGCCCGCACCGAGCGGTCTGCAGCGGGTGAGTTTTCGCTCAGCATCGGCGTGCCCTACCAGCATGTGAAGTGGTTCCGCGGCCGGGAGACCACCGCACGCGCAACGTCCAACTGCCCGGATCCCAACTGCTGCAAGCGGCCCCCGGCATCTTTGGCGAACGAGTGGGCCGGGAACGCCTGGCCCTCCGCGCGGGCCCATTCGCACCTGCTGGCCGCCATGCCTCCCGGGGCGTTCCCCGGCGTGGACGAGACCGAGGTGTACTCCTTCCTGGCAGCCCACTCCGAGCGCTGACGCTCTATCACCTTCCGCGTGCTTAAGCGTGACGCTCCATCACCTTCCGGCAACATTTGGCGATCCTTCTCTCACCTCCCGGGAGTTTCCACGTCAAAAGGGGCACGATGTGAGGACAACACCAAGCAGGGGGATCCGCCATGAACCGAGTCCGCAAGGCGACGACGCTACTCGCGGCAGCCGCATTGGCCACCAGCTCCGCGACCATCAGTGCCTGCGCGCCCCCACCAGCCGACGTCGGGCTCCTAACCGCCGACGGCGTGACTCGCGTTTCGGTCCAAACAGCGGACTATTCGGCGCAACTTGAAGCCTTCAACGTCTCCGCGCGGAAGCTCAGCGCCGCGCTGTTGGCTGACGGCGGCGACGCGACGAACGGCAATGTGGTGTCATCCCCGTCAAGTTTGCTGATCGCACTGAGCATGCTTCGGGCGGGAGCCAGCGGGCCTACGGCGGCGGAGATGGACGCCGTCCTCGGCCTGCCCGCCGAGGGGCGCGACGAAGCAATGAACGCGCTCCTGGCCTCCCTTGAAAAGTTCGACGGCGACCCCGGCTCGGTGGACGAGGAGAACCCGCCGCGCACACCGGTGATGCACGCTACCAACGGGCTGTTCGTCGATAAAGGCGTGCCCACGGGCGAGGGCTATCTGGCCACGCTCGCCAAGCATTTCGGCACGGGGGTGTACCCGGTATCGTTCCAGGATGAGGCCGTGACCAAACCGGCAATCGACCAGTGGGTCAGTAAAAATACCGGGGGCCGCATCAAGGAAGCGCCTGCGAAATACAGCCGCGACAACACCTTCAGCCTGCTCAACGCACTCTACTTCGCCGCCGCATGGCAGACGCCGTTCGACGCCAACGACACATCAGACCGCCCCTTCACCAAGGCCGATGGTGAGCTGATCAACGTGCCAACCATGAACACAGGCACCAGCATGGCCTACGCCGAAGCTCCCGGCTGGAAGGCTGTGGACCTGCCTTACGCAGAGGGTTTCGTCATGCGGCTGGTGCTGCCCGACGGCGGTGCGTCGGGTTCGCCCGGCTCGGCTACGGTTTCCGCGGAGGTGCTTGGAGATGTGGCGGAGCAGCTTTCCGGGGCAGAGCCTGGCATGGTGCAGATTAGTCTGCCCAAGTGGGACCACAAAACCACGTTCGAGCTGAGGGAGGTGTTCGAAACCCTCGGGCTCAAGGAGACGCTGGCGACGGACAAGGATTTCGACGCTATCCAGCAGGGCATGAAGCTGACGCAAGCGGCCCAGGCAGCCAACATCACCGTCGCCGAGAAGGGGACCATCGCCTCTGCCGTGACCCAAGTCAACGCCGAGGCCTCAAGTGCCTTCATCCCCGAACGGCAGATCATCCTCGACCACCCGTTCCACTACGAGATCGTGCACGTGGAGACCGGCATGCCGCTGTTCACCGGGTGGGTGGCGGACCCGCGTTAGCTGCCAGGCGCTGCACCAGCACAGCAGCGGCGTCCACAACCTCGTCGGCCTCGCGCTTAGAGGCGCTCAGGGCCACTTCCTGCCCGGACACCGTCACGATGTCCGTGATCACTGCAATGGTGAGCCGGCCCAGAGTGTCGTCGCTGGCGCCCAGGAGTACGGAGTTCTGCCGGACCCATTCACGGCCGCGTTCGCGTCGCAGGACTTCGAAGCCCGGGGGAGTGTCCCCCTCAATGAAAACCCGCTCCAAGTCCCGGTGTTTCCAGGTGTAGTCGAAATAGCTGCGGCTGCCTACGTTGAACAGGGCCAGGGGATTGTTCTCACCGGCCTTCCGTGCTTTGGCCACAGCCGCGGCTACGAGCCTTTCGTGTTCGTTTTGGTAGTCGTCCCACAACGCGAGGAAGAGCTCGGTCTTCCCGCCGAAGTGGTGGTAGAGGCTGCCGACACTGGATCCGGCGCGGGTCACGATGTCCGAGATGCTCGCGTCGGTAAAGCCGTGTTCCACGAACACTTCGGTGGCCGCATCCAGCAGATTGCGTCGGGTGGCAGCTGTTCGCGTCCACTGCCAGGAGCCCGCGGTACTGGCCACTTCGGATGTTTTCCGAACCATTTCGGGCTCCTCTCATCGGCAGAACGAAGACCGGAGTGTCGACCTGTCATTTTTTGGAATCCTACCTTCCAATTAATCCACATAGCCAGCAAGAAGCCTTGACTGGCCCAATATCAACGGGAAATAATTCTGGAAGTCTGTTCTAGAAATATGTATTGCGGCATGTATCCGAATGCTGCGATTTTTGACGTCCGACGCCCCGAAACCCGGGTGCCGTTTTCACCGTCGGGCTGCAACTGGTTGAATCGCTATATAGCGCCAACTGGTCGCAGCCAAACAAGCCAGAGAGGAACGCGGCCTGATGTCCGTTTCAAGCAAGTCGTCCGGGATCACGTCGAACAGGTGGTTCAAACCCGTCGCCGTCACCGCAGGAGCTTTGGTGGTGGCACTGATCCTGGTGCTCGTTGCGCAATGGCTCCGGACCCTTCAGCCGGTGCAGCAGTTCCTCACCGACTACCCCGGGCACTCAGCCATTCCTGAAGGCACTCCCACCGGCTTCCCCGCCTGGCTGGGCTGGCAACACTTCCTCAACATGTTCTTCATCGTGCTGATCATCCGTTCCGGCTGGCAGGTGCGGACCACCACCCGCCCGGCCGCCAACTGGACCCGGAACAACAAGGGCTTCATCAAGACCAAGAACCCGCCCACCAAGATCAGCCTGGACCTCTGGTTCCACCTGACGCTGGACGCGCTCTGGGTCCTCAACGGCATCATCTTCATCGTGCTGCTCTTCGCCACCGGCCAATGGTTGCGGATCGTCCCCACCACCTGGGATGTCTTCCCGAACGCTGTCTCCGCCGGCCTGCAGTACGCGTCCCTGAACTGGCCCGTTGAAAATGGTTGGAACAACTACAACAGCCTGCAGCTCCTGACCTACTTCATCACGGTCTTCATCGCCGCCCCGCTGGCCATCATCACGGGTATCCGGATGTCCGGGGCGTGGCCCAAGAAGGCCGCGATCAATAAGTTCTACCCGATCGAGTTGGCCCGCAAGATCCACTTCCCGGTGATGATCTACTTCGTCGCGTTCGTGATAGTCCACGTGACCCTGGTGCTGGCCACTGGTGCGCTGAGGAACCTCAACCACATGTACGCATCCAACGACGACAACAACAGCTGGTGGGGCTTTGGCATCTTCGCAGCTTCCATCGTGTTCACTGCGGCCGCCTGGTTCCTCGCCCGGCCCCTGTTCCTGCGCCCGATCGCGTCGCTCATGGGTAAGGTCTCGCGCTAACCCGCACGAAAAAAACAGCCGCCTCGGAAGCGTTTCCGGGGCGGCTGCTTTTGTCTGTATCGAGAGAGGCTAGGACAGAGCCCCGCCCTGCCACAGGGCATCAAAAGGAGCGCCGGAGGACACCCGGTTCTTGATGCCGGCAGTCACGAAAGCCTTGGCCGTCCGTGCAGCTTCAAGGGGCGTCGCGCCCTTCGCGAGTTCGGCGGTCACAGCTGCAGCAAGGGAGCAGCCAGCACCGGACACAGCCACTTCGCCAACCTTCGGAGCGCGAAGGACTTCCAGCGTTTCGCCGTCGTAGTAGACGTCGACGGCGTCCGGGCCTTCCAGCCGCACCCCGCCCTTGGCGAGGACTGCTGCGCCGCTGATCTCGTGGATGCGGATCGCCGCGGCCTTGAGCGATTCTTCGTCTGTAATGGTGAGTCCGGACAGCGACTCGGCCTCGAAGTGGTTCGGTGTGACAAACGTTGCCAGCGGCAGGATCTGGGCTTTCAGGGCCTGATCGGTGTCCAAGGCGTGGCCCGGTTCCTGGCCCTTGCAGATCAGGACAGGGTCCAGGACCACATTGGTGAACGAAGCATCAGTGAGTGCCTTCTCCACGGTGCTGATGGTTGCCGGGCTTCCGAGCATGCCGATCTTCACCGTGTCCAACACAGAAGGTGCGCCGGAAGCGGCACCATACGCCGCCGTCGTGGCTTCCAATTGGTCTGCAATAACCTGCTGGTCCACCGGCACAAAGCGGTGGTTCCAGTTGTCCTGGGGGTTGAAGGAAACGATGCACGTGAGGTTCGCGATGCCGAACACTCCGAGTTCCTGGAAGGTCTTGAGGTCGGCCTGCGCGCCGGCGCCACCGGTCGCTTCGGAGCCGGCGATGGTCAGGGCGATGGCAGGGGCAACGGCTGAAGTCATGGTTTCCATTTTGCCAGTTGCCCGGCCGTACGCCGATTCAGGCCCCCGACACTCGCGAGGCCTAGCCGTGCAGCGCCCTGTAAGCAGCTTCCGCGGCCGGATGCAGCGGGATACCCGCGGTGTTGATGAGGGTTTCGGGGCTGAGGAACTGCACTCCGGTGCTCGACGTCGGAACCAGATCCTGGGCCTGGTCCACCAGCAACTCCACCGTCTGCCGAACAACATGGTCGGCCAGATCCCTGCGGCACAGGAGCAGGTTCGCGACGCCGATGGTCCACACGGCGGGAGCGTTGCCGTAGCTGTTGGTCGGGATCAGGACACGATCATAGAAGAATCCCGACTGCGCCCGTGTTGCGGGGATGAACTCGGAAATGTCGAGGAGACGCACGCCGATTTCCTGGGCTGCCGCAGCGATGGGTGCCGTCGGGACACCTCCGGACTGGATCATCACGTCAATGGAACCCTCCCGCAAGGCGGCCAGGGCCTGGTTCAAGCCGAGGTTCACCTGCTTCACGGTGCGGGGTGGTTCAGCAAGTCCCGCCGCTGTGATGATCCGTCCAGCGGTCAACGTGGTCCCCGAGCCCACTTCACCCACGCCCACGGTCTTCCCGGCGAGGTCCGCGAGGGTCCGTAGCCCGCTGTCCTCCCGCACGATGCAGTGAACGTAGTTCTGGTACACCTTGCCGATCGCAACAAGGTCTCCGGGCTGTGCTGGCTTCCCGGCGGGCGCTGCGTCGGGCGCTGCGGCCTGCGCTGCTGCAACGGCCTGCGCTGCTGCATCGGCCAGCGCGACGGCGAAGGTCGCCTCGCCGGACACAACCCGCTGTATGTTTTCAAGGCTCCCGCCGGTGGTCAGCGCGACGGCGTTTGCGGCCACGCCTTTGCGCTGCAGCAAGGCCGCGAGCAGGGTGGCGAACTCCAGGTAGAAACCGCCGGATTCGCCACCGGCAACCGTGAGTTCTTTTGGTTGTTCCTCCGGCGTGCAGGCGGTGGTCGACGCGAGCAGGCTGCCGCCCAGGCCCGTGGCGACGGCGGTTTTGAGGACGCTTCGCCGGGAGAACACGGGGGAATCAGGCATGTGTGTCCTCCTCCGGTTTCACGAACTCGAGGCGTGCTGTCAGGCCGTGGGGCTCGTGCGGCTCAAGGACTAGCCGCCCACCATTGGCCTGCGCCAGCCGCTCCACGATGGTCATGCCCAAGCCGTTGCCGGGGATCTTGCCATGCTGCGGCGCCCGCCAGAACCTGGTGGTGGACGCAGCGCGCTGTTCGGCTGGGAGGCCGGGACCGTCGTCGGAAATCACGACGGCGGTCCCTCCTTGCGTCGGTTGGGTCGCCACCGTGATACGGGAGCCGGGTGCGTACTTTATGGCGTTCGTGAGGAGTTCACCCACCATGTGGGCGAGTTCGTCGGGGTCGCACACGATGTGGCTTTCGGACGTCGGGTCTTCCAACGTCAGCTGTGATCCGGCAAGGTGAGCGGCCCGTGCTGCCCGCTCGACTTCGCCCTGCAGGACTGGGAAGGGATCGATGACGGCCAAGCGCTGATGGTCTGCTTCATCCGCGCGGGCAGACCCCTCGAAGGCGCGGTGTTCCGCCGCAGCCAGCTTCAGCACGCCGTCGAGCATTTCCTCCACTCGCTCAAGTTCCGCGACAACGCCGGCAGCGGCATCTTGCCCCGGCTCACTTTTCAGCTCCAGCTGCAGCAAATCGATCCGCAAGCGCAGCGCGCCAACGGGGTTCCGGAGCTGGTGCGAGGTATCGGCGATGAGCCGGCGCTGGGACTCCATGCTTTCCGTCAGGGTATCGGCCATGGCCGTGAAGGAGCGGCTGAGCTCGCGCAGTTCCGGCGGCCCTGCGTCGGGAAGCTGGCTGGTTTTGCCGGTGGTTTCCAGTTCGTGGACTGCCTTGCTCAGTCTGTGGACCGGGCGAAGGACCCAGCCGGTGATGCGTAATGCCGCCAACAGGAGCAGCGCACCCAGCGCCACAGCTGCAAGCCCGACGACGAGCCACCGCTCCCGTAGCTTCTGCCGGGCCGCGTCGAGGTCCACTTCAAGGACCACCTCGCCGAGTACCTGGCTGGCGGTACCGAAGGACCGCGAGATGATGTCGTTGCCGCTTCCGAAAGCTCGGATGGGGTTGAGTGTGGTGTCGCTGAGGTTGAGGCTGGCCCGGTTGAGTGCGTCCCGGGCCTCGGGCTGGTCCGCGCTGATTCCGCCGGAACGGATTGTCTTTTCTTGAAGTCGGATCAGGATCCCCTCACCGTAAAGCTCGGAATAGCGGTCCATCTCGCGTTGCAGTTGAGTGGTGTCGTTGTCTTCCGCAGCATCGCTGGCCAGTTGGGCAAAGCGGTTCAGCGCGACGACGCGGTTGATTTGCAGTTCCTGGGTGAGCTCGCGGCCGGCCGATGTCAGGATCACGCTGGAGACCGTCACCACGATGATCACCACCAGCAGGCTCAGGATGCCGAGGACGCGGAACTTCACGGTTGCTCAACGCGATAGCCGACGCCGCGGACATTGATGATGAATCCCGGCAGCTGGAGCTTGGACCTCAGGCCGGTGAGATGCACGTCCAAGGACCGGGAGTGCGCCAGGAATGCGTCGCCCCAGAGTGCGTCCAGGATCTGCTCGCGGGTCACCACCGAGCCTGCGTTCCTGACGAGGAGGCTGAGGAGGTCGAACTCTGTTGCCGTCAGGGCGAGGTGCCGTTCCCCGACGGCGGCCACGCGGCGATCGAGCTCTACTTCCAGTTCTCCAAGGACGATGTTGTGGGGGGCTTGCTGGCCCGACCGGTTGGTTCGCCGCGTCACGGCTTCGATCCTGGCGAGCAATTCCACGAGCTTCACGGGCTTGACCAGGTAGTCATCGGCCCCCGAACGGAGTCCCAGAACCACACTTCTCTCGTCATCGCGGGCCGTCAGGATCAAGATGGGGATCTGGGTGACCTGCCGGAGTTTCCTCAGGACTTCCAGGCCGTCCAAGTCCGGAAGGCCAAGGTCCAGCAGGATCACCTCGTGCTGCCGGTGGGCCAGGAGCGCGTCCTCGCCCCGGGATACCCGGGTGTGCGTGTGACCAGCAGAGGCGACGGCTGCGCTCAAGGCCGACGCCATGGCGTCGTCATCCTCGACGATGAGCACGTGCACTGTCTCTGGTCCTTTGGGTCGCGGGCGGGTTTGCTACTAGAGCTTAACGTTGTGAGGCCCGCTCTGCGCCCTTCGGAGGATCCAAAGTGCGCAGAACGGGCCTCACAAGGCACCTGGGTCAGGCGTTGACGCGATCCTTCGTGCCGTCGTCGTCCTTCACGGCGCCCTTCGCCGCGAAAGCGTTGCCCTGCTCCGCGTCCAAGTGCGTCGCCTTCTTGTTCTTCAGCGCGAAGATGTAGACCAACAGCGAGATGAAGATCGCGGCCGTGACGTAGGTGAAGAACATGTCCACCTGGCCCGACTTCTGCAACGCAGCACCAATCAGCGGCACCGTACCGCCGAACAGCGAGTTGGCAATCGCGTAACCGAGCCCCACGCCGAGGGCGCGGATGGATGCCGGGAACAGTTCTGCCTTCACCAGCGCGTTGATGGATGTGTAGCCACCAACCATGAGCAGGCCGCCGAACATCAACAGGAACGCCACGAACGGGTCCTTGGTTCCAGCAAGTGTGGAGAGCAGCGGCCACGTGAAGAGCACACCGGTCACACCAAACCAGATCAGCAGCGGCTTCCGGCCGATCTTGTCCGAGAGCATGCCGTACACGGGCTGCAGCAGCATGAAGATGAACAGCGCCCAGAAGTTGATGACGGAGGTATCGGTCTTGGCGATGCCGGACGTATCGTTCATGAACTTCAGGATGAAGTTGGTGTACGTGTAGAACGCCACGGTGCCGCCGAGGGTGATGCCGATGCAGATGAGCAGCGGCTTCCAGTGCTTGGTGAACAGCAGCTTCATAGTGCCAGGCTGGGCCTCGCCCTCAACCTTGACGTGCGCGGCGCGGAGCTGGTCAATAGAGAGGGTTTCCTCCATGGACCGGCGAAGCCAGAGCACGACCAGCGCCGCCACGCCGCCAATGGCGAACGGAATGCGCCAGCCCCACGCGGTCAGGTCTTCCTTGCTCATGGTGTTCTGCAGGATCACCAGTACCAGGAGGGCCAGCATCTGCCCGCCGATCAGCGTGACGTACTGGAAGCTGGAGAAGAAGCCGCGGCGCTTGGCCGTCGCAGCCTCGGACATGTAGGTGGCGCTGGTGCCGTACTCGCCGCCCACCGAGAAACCCTGGATCATGCGGATAAACACCAGCAGGATCAGGGCCCACAGGCCAATAACGTCCTGCGTCGGCAGAATGGCGATGGCGAAGGAGCCGGCAGACATCATGGTCACGCTGAGTGTCAGGGCAGCTTTGCGGCCCTTGCGGTCGGCGTAGCGGCCGAAGAACCAGCTGCCGATCGGGCGCATGAGGAACGACGTCGAGAAGACGGCCATCGCCTCGAGGCCGGCCTGAAGGTCGTCGGAGGAGTTGAAGAAGTGCGACTGGAAATACGCCGCGAAAGCTGTGTAAACGTAAACATCGAACCACTCCACGAGGTTGCCCGCGGAGCCCTTGAGGATGTTGCTCACGGCCTTGCGTGTCTGGGCGGCTTCGCTCAGAGTTTCAGCTTGTTGGGTGCTCATCAATGAACCTTCCTGGACGGCAGCGTTTTGCAGCGGCCGTGTCTTGCATGAGTTCGTTCTGTCCATGAAGCTGGTGCTCATGGCGTCCTTGCGCATGGCTCTTCGTCGACTAAGAAAGGCCCTCCAAGGTGAAGAGGACATGTTCCAAACTAGGGGTGATGCACGGCACAGCCCTAGCTCGCGGGGGATTTCCTAACACTTCCTTAGGTTTCGGCCTGCGTTGGGGTGCGGGCCTGGCCCACGAACGTTAATGCTCGACGGCGGCCGCTCGCCCCGGACCCTCGCTCACCGTCTGTCGTGTTTTGGCGGACCCTCGCTCACCGTCTGTCGTGTTTTGGCGGACCCTCGCTCACTTCATGGGGGTTTCGGGGGTTACCGTGCTGGCATGGCGAAATTTTCGGGGACGGCCGAGGGAACGACGCGACCCCTTGGACCGCCGTCGTCATCGCGTCATGTGAGTGAGCGTCCCTCCAAAGGCGCGAATAGGTGATGGAGGGTCGCTGAAACTCTCAATGAGGTGAGAGAGCGGTGGGTTGAACGGCCGATTAGCTGAGAGAGGGTTCGTCGTTGGTGCGGACGAGCTTCCAGATTGATAGCCGGCCGATTCCGGCGGCGACGGCCGTGCAGACAGAAAAGCCAATAATGGGAAGTGTGCTGAAAAGTGCGCCGACCAACGCGCCGGCAGCTGTTCCCGCAACAACGAACGCAGCCACATGCACCACTGATTGCGGACGGCGCGGAGTGCCTTGCCTAGCAGCGTTCCGATCGGCAGGCTGCCGGGGGACTGACCGCGCTCATCGATTCCCCTCGGCGATCTCGTTGAGAGCGCCAGCAAGCGAGGGGTGCTCGAACGCGAAGCCCGCATCGAGCAACTTCCGGGGTTCCACCCAGCGGCTCTTCAGCACCAGTTCTGTCTGCGTCCGGATCAGGACAGCGCCGGCCTCGAGGAGCCATGCGGGCGTTGGAATTCCGAACGGGACGCCCATGCTTTGCCGGACCAGTGACATCAGTTCGCGGTTGTCTACGGGGTAGGGTGTCGCCGCATTCACCGGACCGCTCAGCTCACCGTGACCGTGGATGAACAGGACAACACGGAACAAGTCCTCCACATGGATCCAGCTAAACTTCTGCGTGCCCGGTCCCATGTGCCCGCCCAAGCCGAGCCGGGCAAGATTCCGGAGAGGGCTCATGACGCCCCCGGCCCCCAAGACAATCGCAATGCGCAGGGGCACTCTGCGGGTGCCCGGCACATCAGCTGCCGCCAACTCGTCCTCCCAAGCACGGGCGACATCCACGGAGAACCCACTGCCGAGTTCGCCTGAAACCTCCGACTGCGGGTGGTCTTCCGCGTGCCGGTAGATGGTTCCAGTGCTGGAATTGATCCACGTCCCGGGCGGTTCGGCGCACGCGGCAACCGCCCGGCCCAAGGCGCGAGTTGTGAGAACCCGGGAGTCCAGAATCTCCCGCCGGCGCCGCTCGTTGTAACGGCAATTCACGGAGCGTCCGGCGAGGTTCACCAACAACTCGGCGCCGTTCAGCGCTCTGGTGATGGCGCCGTCGTCGTTCCATTGCGCATCGGCCGACGCGTCCCGCCCAACCGTTCGAACCTGCCAGCCCTCGGCAATGAATCGCTGCCGGAAGTAGTTGCCGATGAAGCCGGTGGCACCCGCGATCACCACTGTCTGCGAGCTCATGAGTCTTCCTTGACGTTGCGGACGAGTCCCAGGACGTCGTCGAACACCTTGCTCACGCCCGGAATCTTAGCCAGCGACAAGCCGCGAGCCACCAAAGGCGCGGCCCCGTCGATCAGCTTGCGCGTGCGTCGCTGGCCCTCGGATTTGTCGTAGACCCAGAACAGCGCGACGCCCATGTAGGCCAGCCACAGCAACTCTGGCAGATCACCGCGAAGCTTCTTTGCGACGGCGGGGGAGGAACCCTCGACGGCGGAGCGGAAGATCGCGAGCGAAGCCTCGCGGGCGGCGGTGGACGCCTCGCCAAACGGGTTGACGGGCGACGACGGCCGGATCGCCGTCGCGATGAAGTCGGAACCGAACTGATGGTACGGCGCCATGACGTCGATGCCCGTGTGAAGCACTGCCTTCAGGCGGCCAGCGAGATCCTGGACGTCGTTGAGTGCCTTGGCGGCAACAACCGAGTGTTCGTCCTGAACCTGGAGGTACAGCTCTTGGACGAGCTCGTCCTTGGAAGCGAAGTAGTAGTAGGCGTTGCCGACCGAAACCCCCGCTTCCTGGGCAATGGCTCGCATGGTGGTTTTTTCGAAGCCGATCTCACGGAACATCCTCAGGGCAATGTCGGCTACCAGTTGGCGGGTCTGCTCACTCTTCGCTGCCATGCTGCACTCCTTCGATGAAACTTTTGAACGTGTTCAAGGACGAGTATGCCACCATTTCTGAACGTGTTCAAAAGTGTACGTGAGAGAGCGTTTGCTTCAAGCACGTGGGAGGTGAGAGAGCGCCGGGGGAAAGGGCGTGAAAGGTGAGAGAGCGCCGGGGGAAAGGGCGTGAAAGGTGAGAGAGCGCCGGGGGAAAGGGCGTGAAAGGTGAGAGAGCGCCGGGGGAAACGGCGTGGGAGGTGAGAGGGCGCCGGCAGGTGGGAGAATGGAACCGGTGCCGGGCGGTATGCCCCACCAACCACAGTGCTAATACAGCGGGGCTCCCTGAACAAAGGGGCCTGCGCGAACCACTACGAAATGGATGACCCATGCCCTCGCCCTCAGGCTCCAGTACCTTGAGCAAGCCCGCCCCACGCTTTGCTTCAATCGGCTCCCCGTATTTCGGCATCATGCTGGCCGTCATGGCCGTGGTGCTGATCCTGTCCAACATCGGCGCGTCCAAGGGCGTCGCACTCGGGCCAATCCTGACCGACGGCGGGTTCTTCCTGTTCCCTCTCGCCTACATTCTGGGCGACGTGATGAGCGAGGTCTACGGCTTCAAGGTGGCGCGCAAGGCCATCATCACCTCGTTTGCCCTCTCGGTCTTTGCGTCCCTCTGCTACTGGATCATCATCGTGTTGCCTGGTTTCAGTGACGACTACAGCACCGCCAAGCAGGCAGCCATCGAGGGGGCCCTTGGGCCGGTGCCGCTGATCGTCCTTGGTTCACTCCTTGCCTTCCTGGCAGGTCAGACCATCAACTCATGGATCCTCGTGAAGATGAAGGCCCGCACCGGCGAGAAATCCCTGTGGGCACGCCTGATGGGCTCGTCCGTGGTAGGTGAATTCGTGGACACCCTGATCTTCTGCAGCATCGCCGCATCGGTCATCGGCATCACGGACTTCGGCTCATTCCTGAACTACGCCCTGGTTGGCTTCGTCTACAAGACCGCCGTGGAGTTCCTGTTCGTCCCCGTCACGGTGCTGGTTGTCGGCTGGATCAAGAAGCGCGAGCCCAGCTACGGGGTAGTCGCTGCGTAGCCTCGAACTCGGCGACTAGGAGTAGTACCGGCCCAGCGTCTCCGCCTTGAAGTCGAAGAAGTCCCCGGATTCGATGGCCAGTCGGGCATCGTCCACCATCTTCACCACGAAGCGTTCGTTGTGGATGGAGATGAGGGTTGCCGAGAGCATTTCCTTGGCCTTGAACAGGTGGTGGATGTAGGCCCGTGAATAGTTCACGCACGTGTAGCAGTCGCATCCATCCTGCAGGGGCCCGAAGTCGGTTTTATAGCGGGCCCCGCTCAGGTTGAACCGGCCAAACGGCGTGTAGAACGCTGAATTCCGGGCCACACGGGTGGGGGAGACGCAGTCGAACGTGTCGGCGCCGTTCTCGATAGCCGTGAAGATGTCGTCCGGTTCGGAGATACCGAGCAGGTGCCGGGGCTTGTCCTCGGGCAGTTCCTCGTTGCACCAGCGCACAATCGTGCCCAGGTTTTCCTTCTCCAGCGCCCCGCCGATTCCGTACCCATCAAAGGGCATGGCGCCGAGGTCCTGGCAGGCCTTGCGGCGAAGGTCCTCGTACTGGGCGCCTTGGATCACGCCGAACAACGCCTGGTATGGCTTGCCCACGCGGGACGAAGTCAGGGAAGCGTGCTCCTCCAAGCACCGTAGCGCCCACAATCGTGTCCGCTCCAGCGACTCCTCCTGATACGCCCGCGAGTTCTGCAGCGTGGTGAGCTCGTCGAAGGCGAACATGATGTCCGCGCCGATCTGGTGCTGGACCTGCATGGAGATCTCGGGGGAGAAGCGGTGCCGGTCACCGTTCAAGTGGGACTTGAACCAGACGCCGTCATCATCGATGTGAGCAAGCCGTTCCTTGCCGGGCGCCACCGCGTCATCCGGACCGGAGCTGTCCACGTTCTTCATGTCGATGACCTTCTTGAACCCCGAGCCCAGGCTCATCACCTGGAATCCACCGGAGTCCGTGAAGGTCGGCCCGGACCAGTTCATGAACGCGCCCAACCCGCCCGCGGCGTCGAGGATTTCGGGCCCGGGCTGCAGGTACAGGTGGTAGGCGTTGGCAAGGACAGCCTGTGCCCCGAGTTCCGCGATGGACTCGGGCAGCACTGCTTTCACGGTGGCTTTGGTCCCGACGGCGATGAACGCGGGCGTCTGGATGGTCCCGTGCGGCGTGGTGATGGTTCCGGTGCGGCCCAGGAAGGCGCCGCCGTTGGCCTCTACCTGGGCGTCCGACGGCGAGCACGTTTCAGTCAGGCGCTTGCCCACCGAAAAGGAGAACTCGGATTGCCGGTGGGACAAACCGGGCAGCGCAGGGGAGGATGCAGGGGCAGATGAGGAAGCTGGCACGCTACCAAGTGTGCCAGCTTTACCGGGAGCAGCCTGCCGAAAAAACCCTAGGACCCGTAGTTCGACTCTTTCCAGTTGTCCCACGAGGACCGGATGTCCGCCAAGGTGTGGGCCCCCAAATCGTAGGTGGAGGCAATCACCATGGACCCGCCGTCGGGCCTCTTCTCCGGAATCGGCAGCTGCTCGGCGACGATCAGCAGCCCTTCCCCGTGCTCGGCGTAGCTGTGCACAGTCAGGCCAACCTGGTGCCGGCTCTTGAACCAGACCTTTCCGGAAATCTTCTCGCCCGTGGACAGCGTGAGCGAATACTCATCACCGACGGGCGGCAAATCCCCGAGCCCCAGCTTCTCGATCGCCGGCCCGCCCTTGCCCGGGAGGGAAACGAAATGCGTCCGCCGGTGCCCGTGCGGGTGCCGCTCCAAGGCAAAGCGCAGTTGATGAAGGAACGTGAGCCATCCCTGGGTGATGTCCTCGTCCCAGTCAGCCCACTCGGAATCGTGGTCCAGGGCCACCCGGGTGACCCGCACTTCCGTGCCGCCGGAGACGGGGTGGAGTTCAAAGACGTCGCCGCCGTTGACAGCCAGGCTCGTGTGATCGGGCCCTTCCACAACGTCGGTGTTGAAGTAGATCTGCTTGATTTCGGCAGTGAGATCATCGGCTTCCCAGCCATGCCATTGGGCCACCAACGACGGTTCACGCAGCATGGTCCAAACCTGCTGTGCATCGGCATTAACCACAACGCTCAGATTGTTCGTCATGGCCCCGAATCTACCGCCGTTCGCGCCCACATAACAGCCTTGCAGCAGCGTTAGGCGCGCACCGATTCCAGCTCATTGCCGATCCTCCGGGCCAACTCTTCCTCGCCGATGGTCTTCGAACCGCCGTGCGCGCGCAGGAACATCAGCGCTTCGAGGCGCAGGAACCGCCATTCGCGCTCGGCTTCGTGGTTGCCGTTGTCGATTGCGCGGAAGATTTCCTTGTCGTACAGATTGGGTTCGTTGAGTGAGCGCTGGCGGACCCTGGCATTGATCCGGGCCTTGAACGGGTCCTCTTCCTGGGACTCGGGTGCGCGCAGCAGCTTCTCGTAGACGGCGGCCCGTTCGGTCTGCCCGGCTTCGCGGCAGATGAAGCTGGACAGCGCCAGCGCCCGTTCGATCGACGCCCAGCGGTCCAGGTTTCCGTCGAACGGCAGCACGTTCAACAGGTCCGCCACGGCCAAGGCGTGGTCCGGATCGCGCAGCACGATGCAGAGGTCGAACGCGAGGTCGCTGAGGTCCCGGAGGCAGCTTCCAGACTTCGTGTTGATTCCCTTGGCGAGCCGTTCGGACAGTACCTGCACGCCGTTCTTGCCTTTGTGGTTGGCGGCGGCGGCACGAACCACGGCTTCAGGGGTTCCGTCGGGCTCGGGGATAAGGGCTAGCTCTTCGGCGCCGGGGCCCGTGTACGCGGGCGGCGTTTCCGGGCGGGGAGGCACGACGACGGCGGGTCCGGCGGAAGCCTCGGCGTCGGTTTCCGCGGGGGTGCTGGAGTCTGGGGTGCTGGAGCCTGGGGTGCTGGAGCCTGAGGTGCTGGAGTCGGGGGCTCCCGATGCTGCGTCGCCGTCCCTGGCCGCATCGCCTGGGCCGGCCGAAACTCCGTCACCCACAGGAACACTGGACCCGACAGCGATCCGCACCGTGCCGCCGTCGACCATTGTCACCAGCAGCAGCGCGGCCACGCCGTAGTCGTCATGCTGCACCTCGATGCTGCCGATTTCGGCGGCTGGCCCGTCGCCGGGCGGATAGACAAAATCTCCGGGCAACAGGTCCCCAGCCTGCTTCTCTCTGTATTGCTGTGTGGCTGGGCTGTGAGTCATCGGAAGTCCTTTGGTTCTCTTGGGGTCCGCCGTCCAGTCTACAAAGACCGGCCGGCCCGGGGGCGGGGACCCGCTAGAGAACGATGCCCGAGAAAGCCAGTGCCTGCCGCACGAGGTTCCCGCGTCCGCCGTCGAATTCCTGCTGGACGTTCTCGCTCAGCACCTCTTGGGGCGTCATCCATGTGAGTTCGAGGGCGTCCTGGCGGGGTTCGCATTCACCGGTCACGGGAATGATGTAGGCCAGCGAGACGGCGTGCTGGCGGTCGTCCGTGAAGCCGGTCTGCGACGGAGCCGGGAAGTATTCCGCCACGGTGAAGGGAACGGGGCTGATGGGCAGCTGCGGGAAGGCCAGGGGACCGAGGTCCTTTTCCATGTGCCGGAGGAGCGCCGCGCGGATCGTTTCACGGTAGAGGACGCGGCCGGAGACGAGGTAGCGGACCATGTTGCCGTCGGCGTCGCCCTGCAGGAGCGTGCCAACTTCGTTCACATACCCGAGCGGATCCAACCTGACCGGGACAGCCTCCACGTAGACCATGGGGAGGCGGCCGCGGGCTTCGAAGAGGTCTTCATCTGAAAGCCAGCCTGGATACGGGTCGGGTGTACGTACGCTCATGGTTAAGTTCTACCCCATCCCCAGCCGAACTTCCGTGGCGGCGTCCCGGTGGCTGCGGCGTTACGCTCTCGGCGGTATTAGAGCGCCAGAATGGATTCGAGGGGCTCCCCGGATGTTATGCGCGCAAGGATGGCCGGCTCGGCCGCGTCCGACGCGAGTGCCTTCCCCAGCACCTCGCGGGCAGCTTCGGGGGAGAGGATGACCAGCCCGTTGTCGTCGCCCAGGACAAGGTCGCCGGGGTTGACCTCCACTCCTCCGCAGTGCACTGGAACATTGACGGCGGAGCCGGTCCCGTACAGGCGTTTGGTGGTCAGGCATGACGTCCCGCGGGCGAACACCGGAAGGCCGGCCTCCCTCAGTTCCAGGACGTCGGTGGCCACGCCATCAACCACGACGCCGGCCGCTCCTTGGGCGAGCGCCGCGGCTGCCGTTACGGCCCCCACGGGCGCGTGCTGGTGGTCACCGCCCATGTCCACCACCAGCACGTCCCCGAGTTGGAGCGCGAGCAGGGCGTGGTTCATGGCGATGGCGTCGTGGTCCTCGATGCGTACGGTGACGGCGGGTCCGGCGATTTTCACGTTTGCCAGCAGCGACTGGATGGCAGGGGAGACGAAACCGTCCTCGAGGAAGTGGCCGATGGTCGGGTAGCTGACTGCTGCCAGGTCTCCAAGGAGTGTTGGGGTCATGGGGTTTCCTCCGGGGTGTCCGGCGTGATGTTAGCCAGCACTGCTACGCATTCGATTTCCAGGGACACGCCCCACAGGCTCACGCACACGGTGGTCCGCGCCGGCTTGGCGGTGCCGAAGTACTCCACGTACACCCGGTTGTATTCCTCCAGCTGGTCCTGGCTGGTCAGGTAGGTGTTGACCTTGACTACGTGTTCAAGGCTGGATCCGGCGGCTTCCAACACGCCCGCGAGGTTCTGGATGGTTTGCCGGACTTGCCCTTCAAAGGTGTCCGGCTGATGGTCCAGGCCGGTGATCGCGGGGATCTGGCCGGAGGTGAAGACAAAACCGTTGGCAATGACCGCTGGGGAAAAGGGCCCGACGGCGGGGGGGGGGGGGGGGGGGCCAGCCTGGCGCCCGATGGTGCTTGGCTTCACTTCGCTTCCGCGGCTTCCGTGGAGCCGGCCAGGGCCGGAGCTTCATCGACGGCGTCGATGTTGCCGTACCGGGTCTCGGTCAGCAGGAAGAGGGCCACCAAGGACAGCCCGGCCGCGGCCATGATGTACCAGGCGATCGAGGAGCTCTGTCCCGTCATGCCCAGCAGCCACGTGGTGACGAACGGCGTGGCGGCGCTGCCCAGCAAGCCGGAGAGCATGTAGGCCACGGAGAGGCCGGAGTAGCGGACCTTGGAGCCGAAGAGCTCGGCGAGGAACGTGGCGATGGGGCCGTAGTTGGCGCAGAACGCGGTCATCATGGCCAGGTAAGCAACAAAGAGCAGTGCCACCGACTTGGTATCCATGAGCCAGAACATGGGGAACGCGAGGGCGGCCTCGGCGGCAACGCCGGCGAAGATGATCGGTTTGCGGCCGAACTTGTCCGAGAGCTTGCCGAAGAACGGGATGAGGAACAGCCCCAGGATGCAGGATGCCAGGACTACCCAGAGCATCAGGCTCTCGGAATGGCCCAGTTCCTTCTTGCCGTAGGAGACGCCGGAAGCAACCAGCAAGGTGAACGTGCTGCCCGTGGACAGGGTGGCGACGCCGCCAAGGACCACCTGCTTCCAGTACTTGGCCATCAGTGCGGCGAACGGCATCTTCGCCTTGGCGCCGGCGGTCTTGACGGCCTGGAAGGACGGGGTTTCCTCAATGTGCAGGCGGATGTAGATGCCCACGCTGACCAAGAGGACAGATGCCAGGAACGGGATACGCCAGCCCCACGAGTACAGGGCTTCGGTGCTGACCGTGGAGGCCACAATCAGGAAGGCTACGTTGGCGATGAGGGTGCCGGCGGGAACGCCAACCTGTACGAGGGAGCCGTAGAAGCCGCGGCGGGCGGGAGGAGCGTGTTCAACCGTCATGAGGACGGCACCGCCCCATTCGCCGCCGAGGGCCAGGCCCTGGATGACGCGCAGGAACAGCAACAGGAGCGGGGCCATGATGCCGATGCTGTTGTAGTCGGGCAGCAGGCCGATGGCGAAGGTAGCCGCACCCATGGTCAGGAGGGAGACCAGCAGCATGGACTTGCGGCCCAGCCGGTCACCGAAGTGACCGAAGATGATGGCGCCCACCATGCGGGCAATGTAGGCGGAAGCGAACGTACCGAAGGCCAGCATGGTGCCGACGATCGGATCAAAGCTGGGGAAGAAGATCTTGTTGAAGACAAGGGCCGACGCCGTCCCGAAGACGAAAAGGTCGTACCACTCGACGGTGGTGCCAATAACGCTGGCGAGGGCAATCTTGCGCATCTTTGCCAGGTCGAGCCTGGACGATGATGCGGGGGCAGTATCTACCGTGTGGGCCATCAGATTCTCCGGATGGGGTGCGGGGACGAGTGTCCGGTGCAAGGTAGCTACAACTATGGTGTGTGCCCGATCACACCATCAATGGCATAAATTCCATCAAAAGGGAGCTTGGAATGTGGGAACACACATCGGCTCGCCCCTGCGCCCGCGAGAGAGTTACGCCCATGCCACCACCAACCTGGCCGTCTTCGCGGGAACGGCGAGATCGATTCCCGTGAGCTCCTGGAAGCGGTTGAGCCGGTTGAGGATGGTGTTGCGGTGGCAGAACAGTTGCTCGGAGGTGACGGTGACGTTGCCGGTGGCCAGGTAGTTCCGGACTGTTTCGAGCAGGCGCTCGCGCTCGCCGCCCCGGCACTCCGCCAGGGCTTCCTCGAGTTCCGCGGCGAGGTCCAGCCCGGCGTCCTGCAGGTTTTGCTGGGCCAGTCGCGCCCAGGCCGAGTCGGCGGAGAGCGGTCCGGCATCGCGGGGACGCAGGAGTGCCGCGAGGCTCTCGGCTGTTCGGGCCGCTGTTGGGAGGGCGCGGAGGCCAAGGACCTCGGGCACGTAGCCGCAGGGGACGTTCACGACGCCGGGTGGCAGCTGCTGACCTTCGGCTTCCGGGCTGCGCGTCTCGCCACGGGGTTCAGGGCCGCGGGTCCGAACTGCAGGCAGAGCCCAGAAAACATAGGTGTTGCCGCCCGATTCATGCAGGAACAGCCGTTGCCGGAGGTGCTGCCCGGATCCGAACTGGGACGTTGCCGCCCTGAGCCGCGCCCCGGGATCGCCGCTGGCGGCCACCAGGGCAAAGCGTGATTCAGGGTTGATGCCCAATGCGGAAGCCACTTGGGCGGAGGTTTCCGAGGAAGGGCTGCTCTGGTTGAACAGGCGGGCAATGAACTCGCGTTGAATGCTCGATTCTTCCTGGGCCATCCTGACGCGCTCGGTCAGGTAGCTGGTGTGCGTGCGGGTGGCGAACTCGTCCACGACGCTCCACACCTGGTCCACCCGTGTCGCCAGTAGGGCGGCGTCCGCAGTGTCGGCGATTTCCAGCAGTTCGGCCCACAGAATGCTGAAGTCCAGGCGGACGGCAGAGGTGAGGGACTCTGGTGGAATACCGGCCCTGGCCCGCTTGGAACCGAGGTCCGAGGCGAAGTCGAGCAATCCTTCGCTGCTGTCCGCCTTGCCATTCCTGAGGCCGCTGATCAGGCGCCGGAATGTCTCCCGCGCGGTCTCCTGGATTTCCAGGACCGTCACTTGGCTTTCGCCGTATTCGGGGATCTCGCGAACCCTCGTGGTGAAGGCCTGCGCCAAGGTGTCCAGCCTGCCTTCGAGCTCATCCACCAACTCGGCCCAACGAACAGAATGCCCTGAAGTTTCGGAATTGTGCATTCACACATTCTAGCGCCCTGATTCCGTGGTGTATCGCTAGTCTTTTTGGGGAAAACTACTGGCACTATGGATTGAGTCACACAAATTTGCCCGGGCACCCCCAACGTCCGGTCCCGTTCGCACTCATGGAGCAACTATGGCAAGCACGGTCAGCGGAGCCACGGACGCAAGTCCCACGGCAGTACGCGTCGTCGATGAAAGCGTTACCAAGAAGGTGGCCCTGGCTGCCCTCGTGGGCACTGCACTGGAATGGTACGACTTCTTCCTTTTCACCACAGCCGCTGCGCTGGTGTTCAACGCACAGTTCTTCGTTTCCCAGGACCCCTTCGTGGCGGCCATGGGTTCCTTCGCTACGCTCGCGGTCGGCTTCGTGGCCCGCCCGATCGGTGGCTTCATCTTCGGTGCCCTTGGGGACAAGGTTGGCCGCAAGAAGATCCTCATGGTCACGATCGTGGGCATCGGCATTGTCACCGGCCTCATCGGCCTCCTGCCGAACTACATGACCATCGGCCTGGCAGCCCCCATCCTGCTGGTGGCCCTGCGTATTGTCCAGGGCCTTGCCGTGGGTGGCGAGTGGAGCGGCGCGGTGATCATCGCCGTCGAGAATGCTCCAGTGGAGAAGCGCGCACGCTACGCCGCCCTGCCGCAGATCGGTTCCCCGATCGGCACCATCCTGTCCTCCGGTGGCTTCTTCGGCATGCTGTTCCTGGTGGGCCAAACGAACTTTGACGCGTGGGGCTGGCGCATCCCGTTCATCGCCGCCATCCCGCTGCTTGCCATCTCCCTGTGGATCCGCAGCCGACTCAGCGAATCACCCGAATTTGAAGCCCTGATGGAATCCGGAGAAACCGAACACGCTCCCATCCGCGGCGTCCTGAAGAACAGCTGGCGCCAGATCCTGGTGGGTATGTGCTCGGCGTTGCTCGGCATCGGCGGTTTCTACCTCATCACCAGCTTCGTGGTCTTCTACGGCACCAAAGTCCTCAAGCTGCCCTCTGAACTCCTGCTCATGGGCACCCTGCTGGCTGCAGCCCTGGAGATCGGCGCCCTCATCTGGGCCGGCCGACTGGGCGAGAAATTCGGCGCCAGCAAGGTGATCCTCTGGGGCGGCGTGGCCTCGGCGCTTATCGCAGTTCCCGTGTTCCTGGCCATCGACAGCCGCAACCCCGTCCTTGTTGTCCTGGGCATGATGATCGGCGTCGCCGTCCTCTCCATCCCGTACGCCGTCTCCGGTACCGCGTTGACTGCCCTGTTCGCCACGAAGGTCCGCTACACCGGCGTCGCCATCACGTCCAACACCGCCGGCGTCATCTCCGGCTTCGTGCCGCTGATCGCCACCGCCCTGGTGGCAGCCAACAACTCCTTCTGGCCCGGCGCCATCATCCTGCTGGTGGTTTCCGTGCTGACGGCGCTGTCCGGACTGTTCCTCCCCGCCCTTTCCATCGAAGAAGAAGGAATGAAGCATTGAGCACCACCACCGCAGGCCACCTGATTGTCGGCCAACTCGAACGCGCGGGAATCAAGCGCGTCTACACCGTGCCGGGCGAGAGCTTCCTCGACGTCCTTGACGGCTTGCACGGCTCGCCGATCCAAAACGTGGTGGCCCGCCAGGAAGGCGGCGCCGGGTTCATGGCACTGGCCGAAGGCCGTCTGACCGAGCTCCCGGGCGTCGCCATGGTCACCCGCGGTCCTGGCGCAGCCAACGCCTTCATCGCCATCCACACCGCATACCAGGACGCCACGCCCTTGATCCTGTTCGTGGGCCTGATCCCGGTAGCCGACCGTGGCCGGGAGTCCTTCCAGGAGTTCGACATCAACGCCTGGTTCGGCAGCACGGCCAAGAAAGTGGTCACGCTCGACGACGCCGCCTCCGCAGCCCGCGTTGTGGACGACGCCATCTTCACGGCCCTCAGCGGCCGACCCGGCCCCGTAGTGATCGGCCTCCCGGAAGACGTGCTGGTACACGTCGTGGAGAACGCCACCGTCGAACCCCGCAGGATCGCCCGCCCGGAGCCAGCCCCCGTTGACCTGGATGAGCTGAACCAAAAGCTGGCGGCGGCACGCAAGCCGCTCGTCGTCGTCGGCGGTGAAGGCTGGACGCAGCAGTCCGGCGAGCAGCTGGCCGCCTGGGCAAGCCGCAACAGCATCCCGGTGGTGGCCGACTTCCGTGCCTACGACGCCGTCCCGCACCGCAGCGACGCCTACGCCGGCTTCCTCGGCTACGGCCGCAGCGACGCCAACGCCCAACGCCTGGACGACGCCGATCTGATCGTCTTTGTTGGCTGCGTTCGCGGTGACGTCCTCTCCGATGGCTACAAGCGCGGACTGAACGCCGACACCGTGGTGGTCAACGCCGACGCCAACCTCCTGGGCCACTTCGGCCGGGTGGACCAGCACATCATCGCCGATGTCACGGCGTTTGCCGCGGCCCTCCCTGGCACGGCCGGGGCGGGCAACCGCGAGGAAGGCTGGTTCGCCAGCGCCCGCGCCGATCAGATAACGTTCTCCACGCCCCGGCCCGACGGCGGCATCGGCGTCGACCTTGGCGTCGCCATGGAAGTCCTCACAAAGGAAATGGCCGACGACGCCGTCCTCACCTTCGGCGCCGGAAACCACGCCCTGTGGCCCGCACGGTATCTGGACCACAACTCGGCCAACTCCCTGGCCGCTCCGCGCAACGGCGCCATGGGCATGGGGATTCCCGCAGCCGTGGCAGCATCGCTGGCATACCCCGGCCGCCAGGTCATCTCCGTCGCCGGCGATGGCTGCTTCATGATGAACGGCCAGGAAATCGCCACGGCCATGGGCTACGGCGCCGCGTTCATCGTTTTGGTGGTGGACAACGGCATCTTCGCCACCATCCGCGAGCACCAGGAAGCGCACTACCCGGACCGCCCCTCCGGCACCCACATGACCAACCCGGACTTCGCCGCACTCGCCCGTTCCTACGGCGGCTACGGCGAGCGCGTGGACCGCACGGAAGATTTCTCGGCAGCGTTCCGCCGCGCCGTCGACTCCGGCCTCCCGGCCTTGCTGCACCTGCCGCAGGACCCCACCACGCGTTCTCCCAAGACTTCAACGAACTGACCGGAGCCTCCTGTGATTCAGCTTCAGAACATCATCAACGGCGAGTCCGTGGACGCCGCGGCCAGCCTGCCGTTCTTCGACCCCGCCACCGGCCAGCAGATCGGCACCGCGCCTGACAGTGACGCGGCCGCCGTCGACTCCGCCTTCCAGGCCGCTGCCGCAGCTTTCAAGAGTTACAAGCGCACGACGCCGGGAACGCGCCAGTCGCTGCTGTTGCAGCTGGCCGACCTTATCGAGGCAAATGTTGACCGTCTGGTCGAGGCCGAGGTTGCCTGCACCGGCAAGCCGTCCGCCCTCACCAAAGAGCTTGAAATCCTGCGCGGCGCGGACCAACTGCGCTTCTTCGCCGGAGCATGCCGAGTGGTTTCAGGGACGGCCCAGACTGAGTACGTGGAGGGCTTCTCGTCCACCATCCGGCGGGAGCCCATTGGTGTGGTTGCCCAGATTACGCCGTGGAACTACCCGTTCATGATGGCCATTTGGAAGATCGGGCCAGCCCTCGCGGCGGGCAACACCCTGGTCCTCAAGCCTGCCGACACCACCCCCTGGTCCACTCTGGTCCTGGGTGAACTGGCACAGCAGGTCTACCCGGCCGGCGTCGTTAACGTTGTTTGCGGTGGCCGCGAAGCCGGCGCCGCGATGGTGGACCACGACATCCCGGAGATGGTCTCCATCACCGGCTCCACCCGGGCCGGTGCCCAGGTCATGTCCGCGGCGTCCAAGACGCTCAAGGACGTTCACCTTGAACTTGGCGGCAAGGCGCCCGCCGTGGTGTTTGCCGACGTCGATATCCGGCGGACCGCCAGCGAAATCGCCCTTGCGGCCTTCTTCAACGCCGGCCAGGACTGCACCGCGGTGACCCGAGTGCTGGTCCACCAGGACATCCACACGGAATTCGCAGCAGCCCTGGCCGATGCCGCTTCCGCCTTGAAGGTAGGGGGCGAGGAGGCCGACCTTGGCCCGCTCAACAGTGCCGCCCAGTTGGAGCGGGTGGAGGGGTTCATGTCCCGGCTGCCTGCCAACGCCCGCGTCCTGTCCGGCGGCAAGCGCACCGGAACCGGCTTCCACTTTGAGCCGACAGTCATTGACGGTGTGTTCCAAACAGACGAAGTGGTGTGCGATGAAATCTTCGGCCCTGTGCTGACGGTCCAGCCGTTCTCCACCGAGGAAGAAGCGATCGAGCTCGCCAACGGCACCAAGTACGCGCTGGCATCGAGTGTTTGGTCCGAGAACCATGGCGTAGTCACCCGCGTGTCCAACGAACTCGACTTCGGCGCCGTCTGGATCAACTGCCACCAAGTGATCCCGGCCGAAGCACCGCACGGTGGCTTTAAGCACTCGGGCACCGGCAAGGATCTCTCGGTGTTCGGCCTCGAGGACTACACCCGCATCAAGTCCGTCACCACCTCGCACCGCTAGAACCTGACATGAAACTCGACCTCCTCCTGCGGAACGCAGACATCATCACCATGGATCCGGACCGCCCCGTGGCCAGTTCGCTGGGCATCTGGAAGGGACGCATCGTGGGCCTCGACGAGGACCTGGACGGCTTGGACGCCGTCGAGGTCCTGGACCTCGCCGGGGCGACGCTCACTCCGGGCTTCATCGACGCCCATTGCCACACCACATGGTTCGGGCTGGGCCTGGCGGAACTGGACGTGTCCGGCGCGCGCGGCCTGGAGGAGCTCTATGAGTTGCTGCGGGGCGCTGCCACAAACGCCGGGTCCGACGGCGAGGGGTGGCTTTTCGCCACCGGTTTCAGCCAGACCCAGCACGGCGGTTCCTTCCCGGATATCGACGAGCTTGATCGGATCACGGGGGAGCGGCCGCTGTTCATGCGGCACAACTCAGGGCACATGGCGGTGGTCAACACCGCTGCGCTGCGGCTGGCAGGTGCCGAGTCGCCGTCGTTCCCCGATCCCGACGGCGGCGCGATCGTCCGTGACGAAGCGGGACGGCCCACGGGACTCGTCCAGGAGACGGCCCAGGAACTGATCCAGCAGCTGATCCTGCCGTATGCCTTGGAGGACATCGAGGCCGCCCTTGAACGGGCAACGCTGTATTACGCCTCCGAGGGCATCACGAGTTTCACCGAAGCCGGAGTGGGCGGCGGCTGGATCGGGCACAGCCCGGCCGAGCTCGCCGCCTACCAGGGCGCTGCGGCCACCGGCCGGCTGCACGCCAGGGCACAGGTAATGCCGGTGCTGGACGTACTGCACGGACTCAACGGCCATTCTTCGGACAGCCCAGGTGCCGCGCCGGCCGGACTGGATCTTGGCATCACCAGCGGATTCGGGAACGAGTTCCTTTCCCTCGGCCCCGCCAAGGTCTTCCTGGACGGCTCACTCCTGGGCGAAACCGCTGCCGTGAGCCACGAGTTCTGCAGCCACGGACACAAGGACAACCGAGGCAATACCGGCTACTTCCAGGCGGACCCGGCCCAGCTGCGGGAACGCATCGAGGCCGCCTACGCCGCCGGCTGGTCCATTGCCGCGCACGCCATCGGGGACCGGGCCGTGGACCTCGCCGTGGACATCATCACGGATTGCCAGGCTGCGTATGGGCCGCGCCGCGTGCCCAACAGGATCGAGCACGCCTCCATGACCCGTCCGGAGCAGCTCGAGAGGCTTGCGGACGCCGGCATTGCCGTGACACCGCAGGCGAGCTTCTTCCGCGACGGCGGGGACGGCATGACCGCTTCGCTGGGACCGGACCGTTTGCCGTGGGCCTACCGGGCAGCCAGCTTCCTGGAAGCCGGAGTGGTGCTCGCCGGAAGCTCGGACCGGCCTGTCGCCGACGGAAACGTCCTGCGTGGCATGCAGGCGTTCGTTGACCGCCGGACCGAATCCGGCTCGGTGTTTGGGAACCCGGCGGAGCGCCTGACACCCCACCAAGCATTGGCCGCCTACACGTCCGGAGCCGCCGCAGCAACGGGTTCCCTTGCGGACAAGGGCACCCTGTCGCCGGGCAAACTCGCCGACTTCACCGTCCTTTCCGCTTCACCGTTGACGGCACCGGCCATCAGCGAACTGCAGGTCCTGGCCACCGCCGTCGGAGGCCGCTTTACCTACCAATCACCCGACTTCCAAGCGGCACTTTCCCCGGAAAGTCCGTTCGCGGCGCGTGTTTCAGCCACCCAGAGCTCATAGGGGAGACCATGACAACCACCACAAGTTTCACCACGCAGGACACCGCGTTCGTCCAGGACTTCCGGACCATGAGCGCCTTCGGTGCCACTGAGAACGGCGGCGTGGACCGCCAGGCCGCAACCATTCCTGACGGTGAACAGCGCCGCTGGCTGGCAGGCCTCCTTGAGCAGCACGGCTTCACCGTGAAGTTCGACCACGCCGGGAACCAGTGGGGCCTCTACGAAGCCGTGCCCGGTGCACCCTTCGTGGTGGTCGGCTCGCACATGGATTCACAGCCGACGGCGGGCCGTTACGACGGCGCCTACGGCGTCCTCGCCGCCGCCCACGCCGCGTTCCGCCTGGCAGCCCGCTGGGAAGCCGGCGCCACGGCACCCAAGTTCAACCTCGCCGTCGTCAACTGGTTCAACGAGGAAGGCAGCCGCTTCAAGCCGTCCATGATGGGCTCGTCCGTCTACACCGGCAAGCTGGAACTTGAAGACGCCCTCAACACCAAGGACGCCGCCGGGGTTACCGTCCGCGATGCCTTGGACGCGATCGGCTGCCGTGGAACCTTTGAAGGGCCGGAGGCGGCCTACTGCGCCGAGATCCACATCGAGCAGGGCCGCAGCATGGAACGCGAAGGCGTCACGATTGGCCTGGTCAGCTCCAACTGGGCTGCGAACAAGTACGAGTTCGTGGTCCACGGCGAGCAGGCGCACACGGGTTCCACGGTGATCGCAGACCGGAAGGACGCGCTGCTCGGCGCCTCGATGCTGGTGGTTGCCGCGCGCGAACTTGCCGATCGCTTCCCCGGCGCCCTCCACACCTCCGTGGGGCAGCTGAACGTGTACCCGAACTCGCCCGTGGTGGTGCCCTCCCGCGTGAACCTGCTGCTGGACCTGCGCAGCGCCGATGAAGCGGTCCTGGCCGAGGCCGACGCCCTGCTGCACGCCCGCATCACGGAGATCGAACGGCTGGCCAACGTCTCGGTGGAGAAGCACCATTCACACTCCTGGGCCGTCACCCCGTACCAGCCGGAGGGCGTTGAGCTCGCGGCGAAGGTGGCCGCCGACCTGGGCCTGTCCAACAAGGAAGTCATGACCCTGGCCGGACACGACTCCACCAACATGAAGGACCTCGTCCCCACCGTGATGCTGTTTGTGCCGAGCGTGGATGGCATCTCCCACAACGAGCACGAATACACCACGGACGAGGACATCGTTGCCGGACTGACCATGCTCACCGAAGTTGTCGGCCGGCTTTGTGATGGGGTGTTGGAGGACTAGCTGCGTTAGGGGGCCGGCGTCTTCTGTGGTGGTGTTCTTTCCACCACGATCGACGCCGGCGCCGCACCGCCCGCGGCATCCGGGTTGGCGACGTACAGGACATCTTCGCTGATCCTGGCCTCTATCTTGGCCGCCCTGAGGCGGTCCAGCAGCGGCTCCAGTCCGCCGTCGTACTCGAATGCGAGGTCACCGTTGGTGCCGTCCGCGCCGTGGATCACCCGCAGGATTCCGCCGTTCTTGGTGGTGAACGTGGCCGATTCGTCGTCCTCGGATGACGGACGGGCACCGATGTTCCGGAGGTCGTTGGCGGCAAGGCCCACAAAGGGACTGACCCAAGTGGCTACCACCGTGAGGGCTGGATCGGCCTCCGTCGACGTTGCCCACGTGCCGTCCAGGGCCCGCCGGGCGGGGAAGGCGAAGAACTCGAACCCGTCCTCAGTGGAGATTCGCACAGTGGTTCCGTCGGGTGACTCGTGGATTTCCGCCTGGGTGCCGGCTTCCTCGGTTCGCCGCGCAAACTCCTCAAGGTTTCCTGCCTCGACCCCAAAGATCGTGGATCCGTCCAGCGGGTGGCCGTGCTCCACGTAGCCCAGCGCGAGGCGACCCGAACCGGCGTCGTATTCCCGCCAATCGCCCTCATCCACGGTGGTGAACAACCCCAGCGCCTGAAGAAGCGTGGCCCACTGCTCGGGGTGGGATGTGTAGTGGGTGGGGCGGGATCGCAACATTGGTCCTCCTGGGGTGGGTCCTGCAGGTACGGTGGCGTCAGCTTCCAGCCTATGCCGTGTGGCCTTGTCAATGGCCGCCTGTTTCACAGCAGAATGAACCCATGGCAATTGAGCTTGAGGAATTACTGGTTACAGACGGTGCCGCTTGGCGTGGCTGGCTTTCGGCACATGCCGCGGACAGTCCCGGAGTGTGGCTGATCCTCCACAAGAAGGGTGGCAACGTCACGGAACTGGACTACGACGCCGCCTTGGATGAGGCCCTGTGCTTTGGTTGGATCGACGGGCAAGCCAGGAGCCGCGACGCCGACAGCTACTTCCAACGCATGACGCCGCGTGGCCGCAAGAGCATTTGGTCCGTAAGGAACGTGGGGCACATCGCCCGGTTGGAATCCGTAGGCAAGATGACCGACGCAGGCCGTGCCGCCGTCGAGGCCGCCAAAGCCGATGGCCGTTGGGAGGCCGCTTATGCCGGACCCGCGGACTCAGTTGTCCCGGACGACCTCGCAGCTGCGATCGCCGAAGTTCCCGAGGCCCAAGCCATGTTCGACGTCCTGACGTCCCAGAACCGCTTTGCCCTCATCCATCGCACCAACGGGGTCAAACGGGCAGAAACCCGGGCGCGCAAGATCGCCGGATTCGTCGAGATGCTTGCCCGGCACGAAGCGCCGTACCCGCAGAAGAAACGTCCGGTGTAGTTGGACTTGCCCGGTCAGGACTCGAAAGGGAACGCCACGCCTTCGCCCACCACACGCAGGCACAATTCCGTGCCCGGCTTGGTGATCGAGGCGTTCCAATGCCGGATGGTAATGATCTCGCCGCCGCCAGGATAGCGGTGGCTGTTGCCGGAGGCGCCACCGTCAGGGGCCTTGTATTCACCCAATTTGATACGAACCGTGGTCTCCGGGCCGAAGTAGTCTGTGTCCACCACAACGCCGCGGATGGGCCCGTCCGATGCAATGCGGATTTGCTCCGGCCTCAGCATGAGTTGGACCTTCCCCTGAGCCGGCGGGCGCCGGACAGGTATTCCGCCCAAGGAGCAGGTAGCCAGCGAGCCCTCCATCCACGCATCGAGAATGACGGCATCGCCCAGGAACTCGGCGGTGGCGCGATCGGCCGGGCGGGTGTAGACCACAAAGGGATTGCCGATCTGAGCCAGCTTTCCGCCGCGCATGATGGCCACTTGGTCTGCGAAGGAAAGCGCTTCTGCTTGGTCATGGGTCACCAGGATGGTGGTCACGCCGGCAGCGTTGAGCACCTTGGCGACGGCCCGGCGCGTGGCCACCCGGAGGCCTGCGTCAAGGGCAGAGAAAGGCTCGTCAAGCAGCATGAGTTCGGGTTCCCTGGCCAGTGCACGGGCCAAAGCGACCCGCTGCTGCTGGCCGCCGGACAACTGGTGGGGTCGGCGCTTGGCCATGGAGGCGTCCAAGGACACCATGTCCAGCAGTTCCTGCACCCGTGACCTCACGGCGCCGCGACCGCCGTCGAGCTTTCCTGGATCCACGCCGAACGCGACGTTCTGTCCTACCGTCAGATGGGGAAAGAGGGCACCGTCCTGAGCGACGTACCCTACCTGCCGCTTGTGGGCAGGTACCCACACGCCGTCACCTGCCACCGGGGCGCCACTGAGCCTGATGGATCCAGTGTCCGGATGCTCAAAGCCCGCGATCAGCCTCAACAACGTGGTCTTGCCGGAACCCGACGGGCCAACGATTGCCGTGGTCCCGCCCTTGGCGACAGAAAGGTTGACGCCCTTCAAGACAGCCTGGGAACCGAAGTTCTTGGTGACCTCCGAGATATCCAAGTGCGCATTCGTGGTGGGCGCCACGGAGGGGGCCACCCGCGGTGACGGAAGCCTGGAAGGGGATTGTTCGGTCACTGTCCGGCTACTTTCTTGGACTGTTGGAAGAGAAGGTACGTCATGGGGGCCGACAACAGAATCATCAACAACGCATACGGTGCGGCACCGGCGTAGTCGATCTCGCTGCTTTTGCTCCAGAACTCCGTGGCCAACGTCCGCGTGCCGTTGGGCGAGAGAAGCAAGGTGGCCGTCAGTTCGTTGACAATGGCAAGGAAGACCAGCGCTGCACCGCCTGCAGCGGCCGGCGCAGTAAGCCGCAACGTCACTTTGAAGAAGGACGCCAAAGGGGTCTTGCCCAAGGACTGCGCGGCCTCATCGAGTTCCTTGGGCGCCTGTGCCAGGCCTGCACGGATATTCACCAAAGCCCGTGGAAGGAACAGCAGGACGTACGCGGCAATCAGGACTCCCGCGGTCTGGTAAACCCCCGGTACGGCCCGGATGCTGACGGTGACGAACGCCAGGCCCACCACGATTCCCGGCAGTGAACTGGTGACATAGTTGGAGAGTTCCAGCATCTTGCTGAACCAGCTGGGGTGCCTGACGGCAAGGTAAGCCATGGGAAATGCCACCACCGTGGTGACGATCGCTCCGGCCGCCCCGTACATGAGGGTCTGAAGGAGCGCCGGGACGAACTCCTCGGCTGCCCACACTTCCGAACCGCCCGCCATGACCCACTTGAGGACAAACCAGAGTGGGAGCCCGAAAGCCAGGACCGTGAGGGCCAGGAGGGCCAACTGCGCAGGCAGCTGGTATCCCCCCAGGGGCAACCGAATGGCCCTCGCTTGCGCGCCGGAGCCGATCCGGGCGTAGCGGGCAGAGCCGCGGCTTTTGACCTCCGCCAGCAGCAGGAGCAGGCACAGGAACACCAACACGCTGGCCAGCATGTTGCCTGCGGTCCCGTTGAAGGTGGACTGGAACTGAACCATGATGGCCGTGGTGAACGTGTCAAAGCGGATCATCGCGAAGGCGCCATACTCGGCCAACAGGTGCAGCGCCACCAGCAGAGCACCGCCGGTCATGGCAATTCGCAGTTGCGGCAACACCACCCGGACGAAGACAGCCCAGGAGCCCAGGCCCAACGACGCTGCGGACTGTTCAATGGCTGGGTCCAGCCGGCCAAGGGTTGCAGCGGCCGGAATGTACACCAACGGGAAGTAGGACAGCGTGGCGATCAGAACCCCGGACCAGAGGCCCTCCAAGGAGGGAACCGCGGACACCCAGGAGTAGCTGTTGACGAACGCCGGAATAGCCAACGGGGCAGCCAGCGCCACGGCCCACCAACGGTGTCCGCGCAGTTGGGTTCGTTCCACCAGCCACGCGCCGCCCACTCCGAGCACCAGGCACAGCGGCACGGTGAACACCATCAGCAAAACGGTGTTCAGCAGGAGCTCGCCTACGCGTGGACGCACAATGAGATCAACGGCCGTGTCCCAGCCCGTCGCGGCCGTCATGTACAGCACGTAGCCCAGCGGAATCAGCGAAAACAGCGCTATCAGCACCGCCAGTAACGACACCGTGGAAACGCCGAAAGGCGGGCGGGGGCGCTTGCCCCGGCCCGCCGTCGTCGTGCTTCCCTCTGAACGTGGAACGTTGGGAGCCGATTGTTCGGTGGTCACAGAGTTACAGGAGTCCTGCCTTGGTCATCAATTCAGTGACCTTGGTGGAGTTCAGCTTGGCGGGGTCCACCGTGGGAGCCTGCAGGTCCTTGATGGGAACAAGCTTCTCGTTGGCATCAACCTGTGAGGCGATGGCGTATTCGAAGGACGTTCCGGTCTTGAGGATCTCCTGCCCGGCCTTGCCCGTGATGAACTTCAGGAACGCCTGCGCGTCGGCCGCCTTCTTGGACGACTTCAGGACGCCGCCACCCGAGACGGAAACGAACGCGCCCGGGTCCTGGTTCTTGAAGTAGAACGGCGTGACGTTCTTGGAATTCTCGCCGGTTTTGGCCTGGTCGCCATAGTAGTAGTAGTGGTAGATCAGTGCCGCGTCCACTTCTCCGGCGTTGACGGCCTTCATGGCAGTGCTGTTGCCCTTGTAGGCCTTGAAGTTCTCCTTCATGCCCTTGAGCCACTCTTCGGTTGCGGCCTCGCCCTTGAGCTCAAGCAGTGCCGAGACAATGGCTTGGAAGTCAGCGCCGGAGGGCGACGCTGCCCACTTTCCCTTCCATTCAGGGTTTGCCAGATCCAGCATTGACTTGGGCAGCTGGTCCTCGCTGATTTTGGTCTTGTCGTACACCAGGACGGTGGAGCGCGCAGCAATTCCGGTCCACTTCCCCGTGGAGGGGCGGAATTCCGCCGGGACCTGGTCGATGGTGGCTTTATCGACGTCGGCGAACAGCCCTGCGTTCTCCACCTGCGCCATTGCAGGGGAGTTCTCGGTGAGGAAGACGTCAGCCGGTGAGGCCGCGCCTTCCTGGACAATCTGGTTGGACATTTCGGTGTCCGAGCCCTGGCGCAGGGTGACCTTGATGCCGGTCTCCTTGGTGAAGGCGTCGATCCATTCCTTGGTCAGGCTCTCATGCTGGGCGTTGTAGACCGTGATGCCATCGCCCGCGGCCGACGAACCGGACGCGTCCGGCGAGGTGGTGGTGGAGCCGCAGGCGGAAAGGCCAAGAGCGGCGGTGGCGAGGAGTGCGATTCCGGCCAGAGCGTTTTTGGGGAGCTTCATGGGGCTACTTTCTGGGAACAGGCATGGAAGTCCACGGCAGTGGTGTCGTGTCCATGCTGGCGGGAAGGTTGGGGTCCGCCGTAAAAAGCGTAGGTTAGCCATACCTTTGTTCAAAAGCCGAAAGAGCTTTAAGTGACAGGGATCACGGTAATTACGGAAGTGTTGCGTATCGTAATTCGTTTTACATACTGGCCGCAGCCTCAAATGTCATCCACGCCTGCAACTGCGTGGAAAGTTCGACGGCGGCACCCGCCGGATACGTCCCGCTCGCCGGCCGCAGGGGATTGGGGGAGAAGATCAATGGCACGCTGCCCTTGCCCCGCATCAGCTCGGGCGCTTCCCTCCGGGTCAGCCAGAAAGCTTCAGCCGTGGCGTGCACCAGGGCCCGGGCAGTCCGCCTTGTGGTTTCCTGTAGGCGGTGGTCCCGCGCGGCCAGCGCCAGATACCTGACGAGGATCCCGGTGAAGAGGCCGCCGTCACCGGTTCCATCGCCGTGGACCACACGAGTCCCGGGGACGGTCAGCTCGCGGGCCACCGACTCAACCAGATGCTCAGCCCGTTCCAGATTTTCCTGGCCGCCAAGTTCCAGTAAGGCACCCAGAATCGGGCCTTGGTTATAGGTATAGATGGACTCTTCCAGGACGGTTTCACCATTCTTGATCCTCAGCCCATCCTGGTAGACGCCCCGTTCCGCGTGGAAGAGCTTGCTGTTGAGCCAGTTCACCAGGGACTGCGCCCTCTCGCGGTGGTCCGTCCGTGCGAAGTACAGAGCCACGGGAGCTGTGGCCGGCGTGTTCTTGAAGTCCCGTTGGGTGCTCCAAAAGGTTCCACCGCCCAGGTCCTCCGTCGAGGCCGAGTCGAACTGCAGCGTCAGCTTCCTGCGGACATAGGCATTGCGCCGACGGCCCGGGTTCCTGGTCTCCTCCGCCAGCTTTTCGAGCCTCAGGGTGGAGAGGGCCAGCCAGGCCATGTCGTCGTAGAAGTGGTTCTCAAACCTGAACAGGTTCCTCAACCGGATGGTGGTGACCAGTCGTGAAGCGAGCCTGCCCGCACTGGGGCGGGAGTCGCCGTCGAACTTTGTTTGGGTGGACAATTCACGACGACCGGCGTCCACCAAGCAATCGACGTAGTGCGCCTGCCACCAATAGTGCCAAGGGCCGAAGACGCTGCGGGCGGCTTTCGCGGGAATACTCACCGCACCTAAGTGGGTGCCGGGCAGGAAAAGAAGGCGCCGGCCGAAATTGCGGGTCACTGAGCGGGCCGCGTGGTCGGCGCGTTCTGCCCACTCTGTTCGTTCCGTGAAGGAGAGCGGCTGCTCGGCAGGGGAGGAATCGGCTGGCATGTCCCCAGCCTACCGAGGGTGCGCTGGCTCACAATTCCAGTTAACATGCATTAACGGATTTGAGTTCTGCATCAAGGAGGATGGATGGACATCAAGGGCACGGTCGCGCTGATCACAGGCGGGGCATCAGGGTTGGGGGCCGCTACCGCAAAGCGTTTGTTCGACGCGGGGGCTTCGGTGGTCCTTGTGGATCTGCCGCAGTCGGCGGGGGACGTTTACGCGGCGGAAGTGAACACGGGCAGCCCACACAGCCCATCGGCTCCGCGGGCCGTTTTTGTCCCCGCCGACGTCACCAACGAGGCCCAGGTGCAGGCCGCCGTCGACGCCGCAGTTGCACTTGGGCCGCTCCGCATCGTCGTCAACTGTGCCGGCATCGCCACCCCGGGCAAAGTCCTGGGCCGTGACGGCGTGCTGCCCCTGGAAAATTTCAACAAGGTCATCCAGATCAACCTTGTGGGCACGTTCAACGTGATCCGCCTCGCCGCCGCAGCCATGGTGGAAACCGAGCCGGTCTCCACTGAACTTGGCGGGCCCGAGCGCGGCGTTGTCATCAACACCGCGTCCGTCGCCGCGTTCGAAGGCCAGATCGGGCAGCCTGCCTACGCAGCATCGAAAGGTGCCGTAGCGGCCATGACCCTGCCGCTGGCGCGCGAGTTTGCCCGTTCGCTGATCCGGGTGGCCACCATCGCGCCCGGCATCTTCGAAACGCCCATGATGGCTGGTCTTCCGCAAGCCGCCCAGGATTCCCTGGGCCAGCAGGTGCCACATCCCGCCCGCCTCGGCCGCGCGGCGGAGTACGCCAACCTGGCCGCCCATATCGTGGAGAACGCCATGCTCAACGGGGAGACCATCCGGCTGGACGGCGCCATCCGCATGGGGCTCAAATGATGGGCGACTACAGCGGCGGTTCAGTGTACTCTGGCTCGGCGGGCGCCGTTCCGCCATCCGTGGCGGACCTGCCCACTGCCGACTTCTTCGACTTCGAGTCTCTGCTGAGCGTCCAGGAACAGCGGAAACTCAACGAACTCCGGGCCTTCCTCGCCTCGGAGATAGCCCCTTATGCCGGGCAATGGTGGGAAAAAGCCGAGTTCCCGGAACACATCCTGCCCAAGCTCGCAGCCCTGCGGCTCAGTGCTCCGGCACAGCGTGGATATACGCACCTTTTCGCCGGCCTGGTCATCGCCGAGATGACACGCGTTGATACTTCAATTGCCACGTTCTTCATGGTCCATCACGATCTCTTCGTGGAGTCACTGTACGACTTCGGCAGCGACTCCCAACAGGACCGCTACCTCGACGACGCGTCCAACCTCCGCACCACCGGAGCCTTCGCGCTGACCGAACCGGACCATGGGTCCGATGTTGCCGGAGGTATGGAAACCACCGCCCACCGCGTTGAGCGGGCAGACCACGACGGCGGTGACTACTGGGTGATCAACGGCGCCAAACGCTGGATCGGCAACGGGACGTTCTGCGACTACATGCTGGTGTGGGCCAAGGACGAGGCGGACGGCGCCGTGCGCGCGTTCATCGTTGACGCCTCCCTGCCGGGCATCACCCGGAGCCGCATCGAGAACAAGATCGCCCTGCGGACCGTGCAGAACGCCGACATCGTTTTCGTGGATGTCGAAGTAGCTGAGGCAGATCGCTTCGCAGGCATCAGCAGCTTTGCCGACACCAACCACCTGCTGCGCGGATCCCGGATCATGGTCGCCTGGCAGGCAGTCGGCCAGCAACTGGCAGCGTTCGACGTAGCCCGGCAGTACGCCGTGGAACGGATGCAGTTCGGCAGGCCGCTCGCCAAATTCCAGCTCATCCAGCAACACTTGGTGGACATGTTGGGAAACTCCGTAGCCAGCATGGGGATGATGGTCAGGATCGCGCAATTGCAGGAAGACATCTACACCGACGCCCAAGGTGTGCGGCACGGCGGCGCAGACATGGCACAAGTGGCGCTCGCGAAAGCATACTGCAGTGCCCGGATGCGGGAGACGGTAGCCCTGGGGCGGTCCATTCTTGGCGGCAACGGAATCGTCACCGACTACCGGATCGCCAAGATCTTTGCTGACGCCGAGGCCATCTTCACGTACGAGGGCTCGTACGAAATCAACTCGCTCATCGTTGGCCGCGCTGTGACGGGAGTTTCGGCGATCGCCTAGTCCTGCTGGGGGAGCTTCTCGCCCGCTTCCACCCGCACGTCTATCGAATTGCCACGGACAGGCATGGGGCACGTTCCGTAGGGCGTGAAAGCGCTGGGGTAATTGATACTGCGGTTGAAATCGATCACCACGGAGCCATCGGGACGGGGGCGGGGGATGAATACCTTGCGCCACTCATCCGTGGTGTCTCCGTTGGTTTCATCGTGGAAGGTCACATTGAGGGCCCCCAGCTTCTCCTCTTCGGCGTGAAGACGGATCTCGTGCGGGACGCCCGGTACCCGGAAAACCACCTCGCCCACTGAGCGATGGACCCCGTCCACCAACGGGTTGGCTGTGCCGATGGGTACGTCCTGGGGCTCGGCATAGGCTTCGAAGCGGCCTCCGACAATCCAATCAGGGTTGAAATCGTACGCCGGTACGCCGCTGAACTCCGTCAGCACGGGAGAGCCATTGTCACGGGTGCGAACAGCGTACTTATCCGCACGCATGGCGAGTTCCACCACCACCTGTTTGCCATTGGGGCCGCCGTATTGGACCCACATCAGCGACTCTTCGTCTTCCAGCACGGCAGTGACCGTTCCTTCGACCTTCTCTCCAGTCTCAACGAAAGTGAGCCCGTCAGCCGCGCTCGCTGAAAGAGATGCTGTGGTGCCGTCGGTGGACCAGAGACCGGGAACGAGTTCCAGTTCGGAGGGTGCAGCCTCAAGCCATTGGAACGACGTCAGGGTCAACCAACCATGTTCGGTGGAGAGCGCTTCCTTTCGACCGGTGCGGAACCGTTGCCAACGGGCCAGCTGGGGGTCGGTTGCGGTGGTGGGCGAGCTCATGGGTCTCCTCGGCTGTGTTCACGTCAGTTCGCGGTGGTTGCACTTCCCTCAACTATGCGCCGGGCGTCGCCATTCCCGGAATCCATGGGCAGCGACAACGGGTGTCACCACCACATTGGAACGGCCCGCGCTGGCCCCCAACTCATGCCAGCGCGAGCCGAGATTTCTGGACTGCATCGATGGGCCTAGTACCACGTACCCGGCCCATCGCTGCTGTCTTGCTCCTTCGTGGAGCTCCCTCGACGGTCTTCTCGCCCTACCGCGGGCTCCTACGATCGCCTGCTAGTGCGACCGCCGCCGGGACCACCTGGCACCTGCGAAGGCGAGCACGGAACCCACAGCCAGCAGGGCTGCCGCAACAAACACGAATGCTGCTCCTTGGGTGCCGGTATTGGCGAGTTGCTCAGAGGCGTCCTCTCGGGCAGGTTCGGACGGTTCCATCGTCGGCGGCACAGCAACCGGGCTTGTGGTGTTCGAGGTCGGGGCGGGTGTGGCGGTGGTTGTGGGGGGGCTGGGTGTGGGGG
>NZ_JAJOHP010000028.1:0-63103 GCF_021109375.1 Arthrobacter sp. AK01 | reverse complement strand
CTCAACCGCCGACCCAGACCAACCCTGAACCTCGAAACACCAGCCAACCGACTAAACCAGCTGCTACAAGCGGCCTAACCCCCAGCGTTGCTCCCACCAGTTGACTTTGCCGCTCAAACAGTGGCATGAGGTGCCATCTCGCGGGGTTTAAGCGATCATGAGAATATGTCCTCCAGCACCGAGCCGGCGGACGGATTCCTGACCGACTACTACGAGCACGTGGCCGAGGACGACGCCCGCAACTACACGCCGGAAACGCTGCTGGAGCGCGCCCGCTACCACCGGTCGTTGGCCGAACGGCGGGAACCGGGGCAGGCCGTCATCGGAGTTCTGCATGAGTCCGACGCCAGCGTGGTGGCCGTCGTGGCAGATGACATGCCCTACCTCCTCCCCTCCGTCACTGCGGAGATCGCCCGGGATACCGCCTCCATCCGACTCCTCGTCCATCCCACCTTCAGCGTCACCCGCGATCCAGCCACCCATCGCCTGACCGAAATCCAGCGGGCACCGCACCGCACCGGGCTCCCCGCCAGCGTCGAAGCTTCCACCGCCGGCACCAGTGCGCAGGTGCCCGCCCAACAAGAGGAGTACGACGGCGGACCACTCGCCGAGGCGTGGATGGCGATCGAGATTCCAAGGCTCCCGGACGAGCCCGGGACGGAACTCCTCATTGGCCGGCTGCACAGGGTCCTGCACGATGTCCGGACCGCCGCTGAGGACCATGCTGCAATCCATGAGGAACTGGCCCGCGAGGTCAGGGCCTTGGGTGAGCGGGCAGGCTCGGATCCTGAAGCCAGGGAAGCCCGCGAGCTGCTGCAATGGCTGGGCGACGGGAACTTCGTGTTCCTCGGATTTCGCGGGCGCCGCGGGCTTGGCGTGCTGCGGGAACCGAGGGACGCAGAGGAACTGCACAGGAATCCTCCGGGGGCAGAACCCCGGATCCTCACGCTCACCAAGTCCGCCCAGCGCTCCACGGTCCTGCGCCGCGCCTACCTCGACGAGATTACGGTGGCCTCGTCCGGCACGGAGGGGAAGGACGGCGGACAGACCTTTGTTGGTCTCTTCTCCCCCAATTCCACGGCGCAATCGGCCTTGGAGATTCCTGTCATCCGGGACACCGTGAAGGAAGTGCTGCGGGCGTTTGGCTACCCGCCCAGCTCGCATCACGGCAAGGAACTCCTGGCCGTCATGGAGGGCTATCCCCGCGATGAGCTATTCCACATCGACGCCGAACAGCTCGCCGCCCATGCCCGCGAAATCCTGCGCCTCCAGGAACGCCACAGCACCCGGCTGTTCCTGCGCCCGGACTCCTATGGACGGTTCATGACAGCGCTCGTGTTCCTCCCGCGCCGTCGGTACAGCACCGCAGTCAGGCTCAACATTGAACGCGAACTGCGCGAGGCATTCGGTGCGGACTCCATCGAGTTTGAGCTCCGCTTGGGCGAATCCGCCATGGCCAGGGTGTTCTTCCGGGTGCTGTTACCGCAGGCGGCGTCGACGCGTCAGGGGACTCCCGGCGTCGTAGATGCCTCGGTACTGGAGCCGCGGATCATCGCCGCTACCAGGACCTGGGCCCAAGGCCTGGCTGAAGCGCTGCAGGCGCGCTACCCGTTGGAGGAGGCCGGGCGGCTTTCCCGCGAATGGGCCGCGGCCTTCCCTGCCAGTTACAAAGCCGATTTCGAAGTAGAGGACGCGGTGGCGGACATCTCGAAGTTCGAGAGCTTTCCGCCGGGCCACAGCGAGGAACCAGACCCGCTGCTGACCGTCTACAAACGACCCGGAACTGCTGTTCTCATCGAAGATGCCAGGATCAGGCTGTATTTGACCCGCCCCCAGAGCCTCACCCAGATCCTTCCGTTCTTCCACAACCTTGGCTTGAAGGTACTGGACCAGCGTCCGTTCGACGTCCAGCGTGGAGATGGCCGACAGTTCTTTCTGTACGACCTCGGGCTGAAGTACCCGCGCGGGGTGGACCCGTTGACCACGGGCGAACTGCTGGGCGGCGCGTTCTGCGCCGCCATGCGCGGCGCTGCGGAGTCGGACGCCTTCGATGCCTTGGTCATCCGCGAAGGCATCGGTTGGCGGCGGGTGGCTATCCTCCGCGCCTACGCCAAGTACTTGCGGCAATTGGGGAGCACCAACTCTTACGGCTTCATCGCGGACACACTCCGGGCGAACACGGAGGCAACACATGCGCTCCTGGAACTCTTCGAGGCGAAGTTCAATCCGGACAGCTATGCGCCGGACCTGTTTGATCCCGAACTCAACAGCCACGCACACCGGCCTGACGGCGATGTTTTTGAGGAAGGCAGCAGCGAACTGAGCCATCGTACGCAGGCCATCCACGCAGCCCGTGCCAGACTTGGCGAGGCTATCGACGCCATCCCGGTCCTGGACGCCGACCGACTCCTCCGGACGCTCGCAAGCCTGGTGGACGCCACGCTGCGCACCAATTTCTACTTGGACAAGCCATACATCAGCTTCAAACTCAATCCGTCCGGCATTCCGGCCGCACCGGCGCCACGTCCTAAATTCGAAATCTGGGTCTACTCACCCCGCGTTGAGGGGGTCCACCTGCGCTTCGGACCGTTGGCCCGCGGAGGACTCCGGTGGTCGGACCGGCGCGAGGACTTCCGGACGGAAATCCTTGGGCTGGTGAAGGCACAAACTGTCAAGAACGCCGTGATTGTTCCCACCGGCGCCAAAGGTGGTTTCTTCCCCAAACTACTACCGGATCCGGCGGAGGATCGCGCTGCTTGGCTCACGGAGGGCCAGGAAAGCTACCGGACTTTTATTCGTGGGCTGCTGGACGTCACGGACAACCTCATGCCGGATCCCGACGGCGGCAGCAACAGCCGGGTGGCGACCCCGCCCCGGGTGGTACGCCACGATGGCGACGACTACTATCTGGTGGTCGCGGCGGATAAGGGAACTGCCGCCTTCTCAGACATCGCCAACGCTGTGGCGGAGGAGTACGGCTTCTGGCTGGGGGACGCCTTCGCTTCCGGCGGCTCAGTGGGTTACGACCACAAGCAGATGGGCATCACGGCCCGCGGCGCATGGGAATCGGTGCGCCACCATTTCAGTGAACTCATGATCGATTCAACCGCGGAGGATTTCACCGTGGTGGGCATCGGGGACATGAGCGGTGATGTCTTCGGCAATGGCATGCTTCTCTCCAAGCACATCAAGTTGGTAGCTGCGTTCGATCATCGGCATATCTTCCTGGACCCCACACCAGATCCGCTGGAGTCCTATGCCGAGCGGGAACGCCTGTTCAAGCTCCCCCGGTCATCCTGGGCGGACTACAACCCGGGAAGGTTGAGCCCGGGTGGCGGTGTCTTCGCGAGGACGGCGAAGTCAATAGTGATTACCGAGGAGGTCCGGCTCGCCCTGGGTTTGGAAGAGGGTGCAGGGCTGGAAGCAGGCTCCGAACCCAACGGCCAGCAGGTCATGAGTCCGCCGGAGCTCCTCAAGGCGATCCTCATGGCGCCGGTGGACCTGCTGTACAACGGCGGAATTGGCACCTACGTGAAGTCGTCCACGGAGTCCCATGCCGACGTCGGGGATAAAGCGAACGATGCCATCCGCGTTGATGGCAACCAGCTCCGCACCCATATCATCGCTGAAGGCGGCAACCTCGGCGTCACCCAGCGCGGCCGGATCCAGGCTGCGCTGGCGGGCATCCTGGTGAACACCGATGCGATCGACAATTCGGCAGGGGTGGATTGTTCCGACCATGAGGTGAACATCAAGGTCTTCCTGGACCGTATGATCGCGGCCGGCAGGATGCCTGCGGCCGAACGGACCGTATTCCTGCACTCACTCCAAGGTGAAGTGGGGAAGCTGGTGCTGAAAACCAATGACCACCAGAACGTCCTGTTGCTCAATGACAAGCAGTTGGCCGTCGAGTGGAGCCCCAGCTTCGAAAGGACCATGGACTGGCTTGAGTCAGTCACCGACCTGGACCGGGACCTGGAGTTCCTCCCCGGCAACGAGGAACTCCAGGCCCGCGTCCTGACGGGCAAGGGGCTGACAACCCCCGAGCTCGCAGTGCTGGCCGCCTACGCCAAAATCGAGCTGGCCCGGGAACTCACGGAGGGAGGCCTTGCCGACGATCCGTGGTTCTCGCAGACGCTCCACGACTATTTCCCCCAACAAGTCTCGGAGCGGTTCGGCGAACATCTGTCCACCCACCCGCTGCGCCGGGAGATCGTAGCCACTGTGGTGGCCAACGACATGATCAATATGGGTGGCATTGCGTTCGCCTTCCGGGCCATGGAAGAGACCACCGTGTCAGCCGCGGCCGTAGCACGCGCGTTCGTGGTGATGCGGAACGTCTGGGATCTGGACTCGGTAACGCAGGCCATCGCCCGACTGCCGGCCAGCACACCCAGCGAGCATGGCGCAGCCGTGGCCCTGGACATGCGGCGCCTGTTGGACCGGTCCGTGCGCTGGTACGTGACCCACGATTTCCGTGACAAGCCGATCTCCGATGCCCTGGCCCGGCTTGAACAACCGATGTCCTTGATGCGCGCCAATTTCACCGGGTTGCTGCATGGCATCAATCTGGCGCATTCTTTGAAGCGCCTCGCCCACACTGACGCCGTCGGCCTGCCGCACTCTTTGGGGATCCGCGCTTCAGAGCTCCTGGTCAGCTACGGACTGCTGGACATTTCCGCCATCGCCGAGGAACTGCAGGAGCCGGCAGAGGGCGTGGCGGAGGTGTACTTCGCCGTTTTTGAGCGGATCTCCGCAATCCCCTTGCTGGAACACATCACCATGCTTCCGCGCGACACGCACTGGGAGTCGTTGGCGAGGGCAGCGCTGAGGGACGACATGTATCTGGTCCTGGCCGACATGACCAAGGCGGTGGTCCGGCATACTCCGCGGTCCACCGTGGCTGCTGATCCCGTGGAACGGATCATGGATTGGGAGCACGGAAACATCGAACAATTGGCGCGCATCCAGGAGACCATCCAGGAAGCCATCAAGCCAGGTCCGGTGGACATCGCGGCTCTTTCCGTGGCGGTAAAACTGCTCCGCGCCATGGTTCGCAGATGAGACCCAGGTCACTCACCTGCCAGTCATCTTACATATTTTCGGGTCTCAGCGATTATGATTGATGGGTCGCCCTCGCATGCGGCACGTAATAGGAGGCCCCCAATGACCCCTGCAATGACTGCAGAACGCGAAATTCGCCTGTCCTTCTCGAAGGCAGACGAGATCCACGACGGACTCGACCGCGCAGTGGATGCCCTGATCGAAAACGCAGCAGCAGACGCTGCCTGTGGAATTCTGGTGACGCGCCACGAGCCCGGCACCTACACCGTGGCCCTGGACGAATCCGTTCCCTTCGGTCAGACCCACGAAGTCCTCGCCGCCTGATACCCCCAACGTATTTTCTGGCAGCGACGCCAAAAACCGGGGCCCGTCCCCTTCCGCATCTACTACCCGCGGAAGGGAACGAGCCCCGGTTTCTGTTTAACAACTATCCCACCCAAGCAGGTCGCAATTGGGTACCTATGCCCGGCGGAGAGTGACGCCGTCGGACTTCATGAACAGTTCCTTGCCCTCTTCGGTGACGCCGGGGCCCGAGTGCTCAAGCCACACCACATTCCCGCTGCTGGAAATTTCCTCGACCCGGCCGGTGGCGATCACGTGGGCGTATTTGACCACTTCCACCGCCTCGCCAACGTTCAGCGTCTTCCAGTCGGAAACCGTAGCCGAGTGAGCGTTTCGCCTGGACAGGACTGCTCCGCGTGCCTTCATTGAACTTCTACCCCTTTGTGGATGTTCTCTGTTGTGTATTGAGTTGTTCGAACGGTTGACCGTCAAGCCCACGACACCATTGGCGTGGACGTGACGTACACCATAAGTTCTACTACATTTGCCACGCCCCGGTGATTGCGTTGCGAACAAAGACCGGGGCGTGACAAATATGCCCATCAAATGAGCGTTTTATTCGACGTCAGGCCAATATGCCGACGGCGGATTCGGCGGCCGCACGGACCGCTCCGGAGCCGACCAAACGGTCAGCCGCTTCCAGTTCCGGCGACAGGAACCTGTCGGTACCGGGACCCTGGACCACTTCACGAAGCACCTCAAGCACAGCCGTACCGGCGGGACCCGGGGTGAGTTCGCCGTCGGACATTTGCGTCCGCATGTCAATGGCACGGGCACTGGTGACAAGCTCGACGGCGAGCACTCGGCGGAGGTTCTCCACGGCCTTGCGCAGCTTCCGGGCAGCGTGCCAGCCCATGGACACGTGGTCTTCCTGCATGGCGGAGCTCGGGATCGAGTCCACCGACGCCGGAACGGCCAGGCGCTTGTTATCCGAGACCAGGCCGGCCTGCGTGTACTGGGCGATCATCAGGCCGGAGTCAACGCCGGGGTCTCCGGCGAGGAAGGCCGGCAGTCCGTGCGAGCGGGCGGGATCGAGCATACGGTCCGTGCGTCGTTCGGCGATGGAGCTCAGGTCCGCCACGGCGATGGCCAGGAAGTCCAGGACGTAGGCCACGGGAGCGCCGTGGAAGTTGCCGTTGGACGTCACGCGGCCGTCCGGGAGGACCACCGGGTTGTCGATCGCTGCGGCGAGTTCGCGGGACGCCACCAGCGCGGCATGGTCCACGGTGTCGCGGACAGCGCCGGCAACCTGCGGAGCGCAGCGCAGCGAGTAGGCGTCCTGGACCTTGGTGTCGTTGATCCGGTGGGATGCGACGATCGGCGAGTTGGACAGCACACGCAGCATGTTGTCCGCACTGGCGGCCTGGCCGGGGTGCGGCCTGAGTGCGGCGTGGAGCTCCGGGAGGAACACCTGGTCCGTGCCGAGCAGCGCCTCGACGCTGAGCGCGGCGGTGACATCCGCCGTCGCAAGGAGCAAGCGGATATCGGCGATGGCCATCAGCAGCATGCCAAGCATGCCTTCGGTGCCGTTGACGAGGGCCAGGCCCTCCTTCTCGGCAAGGGTGACCGGCTCGATGCCGTGCAGCGCAAGAAGCTCAGCGACAGGCGGCTTGCCTGCGGTTCCGTACAGTTCGCCGTCGGGACCCATTGCTTCGCCTTCGCCCATGAGGACCAGCGCACAGTGGGACAGCGGGGCGAGGTCGCCGGAGCAACCCAGCGAACCGAACTCGCGGACCAGCGGGGTGATGCCTGCGTTGAGGACGTCCACCATGGTCTGCAGGACCACGGGGCGGACGCCGGTGCGGCCCGATGCCAGGGTCTTGGCGCGGAGGAACATGATGCCGCGGACCACTTCGCGTTCTACAGCCGGGCCCATTCCTGCGGCGTGGCTGCGGATCAGCGACTTCTGCAGTTGGGTGCGGAGGTCGTTGGGGATGTGGCGGTTGGCCAGCGCACCGAAGCCCGTGGAAATGCCGTAGGCGGGGACATCGCTGGTAGCCAGATCATCAATGTGCGCACGGACCTTGGCAACGTTGTCCAGGGCGTCCTGGGAGATGGTCACCTTGGCGTCGTGGCGGGCGACGGCGGCGACGTCTTCCGGGGTCACGCCGCTTGAGCCGAGGGTAACGGTGAGCTGTTCGTTGGATGTAATGGTCATGTTCTTACTTCTCATTCATGGGGATGCGGACGCCGCGTTCGTTGGCGACTTCGACGGCGCGGTCGTAGCCGGCGTCGACGTGGCGGATGACGCCCATACCGGGGTCGTTGGTCAGGAGCCGTTCGAGCTTCTCGGCAGCCAGGTCGGTGCCGTCGGCGACCGAAACCTGTCCGGCGTGCAGGGACCGGCCAATACCGACACCGCCGCCGTGGTGGATCGAAACCCAGGTAGCGCCCGAAGAGGTGTTGATCAGGGCGTTCAGCAACGGCCAGTCAGCAATCGCGTCGGACCCGTCAGCCATGGACTCCGTCTCACGGTATGGAGACGCCACGGAACCCGAATCCAGGTGGTCACGGCCGATCACGATCGGGGCCTTGACCTTGCCCTCCTTCACGAGCTGGTTGAACAACAACCCGGCCTTGGCACGTTCGCCGTACCCGAGCCAGCAAATACGTGCCGGGAGGCCCTCGAACTCCACCCGATCCGCCGCGGCATCGAGCCACTTGTGCAGGTGGGTGTTCTCCGGGAACAGTTCCTTGATGGCTTTGTCCGTTACGGCGATGTCTTCCGGGTCACCGGAGAGCGCGACCCAACGGAACGGGCCCAAACCCTCGCAGAACAGCGGCCGGATATAGGCCGGCACGAAGCCGGGGAACTCGAACGCCCGCTCGTACCCGCCCTTGCGTGCCTCGTCACGGATGGAGTTGCCGTAATCGAACACCTCAGAGCCGGCGTCCTGGAACTCCACCATCGCCTGGACGTGGCGGGCCATCGAAGCCTGGGCCTTCTTGGTGAATCCTTCCGGATCCGCCTCGGCTTCGGTGTGCCACTCGTTGACGGTGATGCCTTCGGGCAGGTACGACAGGGGGTCATGCGCACTGGTCTGGTCGGTGACCACATCAAAAGTGACCTCGCCGGCCTTGTGGCGGCGCAGCAGTTCCGGGAACACCTCCGCGGCGTTACCCACGTAACCGACGGACCAGCCACGGCGCTCGTCCTTGGCCTTCTGGACCTTCGCGATCGCAGCATCCAGGTCCGTTTCGACCTCGTCCAGGTAGCGCTTGCCGGCGCGGCGGCGGAGACGGGTCTCATCGACGTCCACGATCAAGCAGGCGCCGTCGTTCAGGGTCACGGCCAGCGGCTGGGCCCCGCCCATGCCACCACAACCACCCGTCAACGTCAGCGTCCCGGCCAGCGGCCCCTCGGTGGAACCCTCCGCGGCGGGTGCCGGGTGGCGTCCCTCAGCAGCCAACTTGTTTCCGACGGCGGCAAAGGTTTCGTAGGTGCCCTGCAGGATGCCCTGGGTGCCGATATAGATCCAGGAACCAGCCGTCATCTGGCCGTACATCATCAAACCCTCAGCCTCGAGCCGGCGGAACTCAGGCCACGTGGCCCAGTCACCGACGAGGTTGGAGTTGGCGAGGAGAACACGGGGCGCCCACTCGTGGGTGCGGAACACACCCACCGGCTTCCCCGACTGCACCAGCAGCGTCTCGTCCTTCTCCATGGTCTCCAGCGTGCGGGTGATCGCATCAAACGCAGCCCAGGAACGCACAGCACGGCCCGTGCCTCCGTACACCACCAGATCATCCGGGCGCTCAGCGACCTCGGGATCCAGGTTGTTCATCAGCATGCGCAACGGCGCCTCGGTCTGCCACGACTTGGCAGTAAGTTCAGTACCCCGGGCGGCCTTGACCGGACGGGCACCAGTGGTGAAATCGGCGGGTGCCATGGTGACTCCTTCGTCTGTGGGAAGTGTGTGGTGGAAAGATCTTCTGCTTCTACTAAAGCCCCTTTATCCCGCGGCCGGAACGGCTTTTGGAAGGGTGCTGTCCGGGATTACAGACGCGCCCGGCGTTTCCTACTGGGCAGGGCGCCCGTGGATCCGGACCGACAACTCGTCGGCCGCTTTGCGGATACGGGCAGCCAGTACCGGCCATTGCTCAGCCGGCACCTTGTCCTCCAAGAACGTGACGGCGACTGCCGCCGTCGGCCATCCAACGTGGTCCGTCACTGCGGCCGCGATGGAGCAGAACCCCGGCGTAATTTCGCCGTTTTCCGTGGCGTAGCCACGCTGGCGCACCTGGTCCAAATGCGAGGACAATGCGGAGTACTTCATGATGGGGAACTCCACCTCGTGCCGTGAGGTAAAGGCTGCGGCGTTGGGGTAAAGGGCACGGACCTGCGACTTTGGCAGGGCGGCCAGAATCGCGCGGCCCGAGGCCGTGAGGTGACTGGGCAGGCGGACCCCGACGTCGGTCACCAGGCTCGGGCGGTTCTTGGCGCGTTCCTCCACGATGTAGAGAACGTCGCGGCCATGGAGCACGGCGAGGTGGGCGCTCTCGCCGATCACGTCCACCAGCGAGGCAAGCATGGGCCGGCCAAGACGCGACAGTGGTTCCTGGCGTGAGTAGGCCGAGCTGAGTTCGAAGGCGCTGATGCCCAGACCATAACGCTGTTCCTCATGCAGGTGCAGGACGAAGCCATTGGCCTCCATCACACCCAACAGGTGATACACGCTGGAGCGCGGGAGACCCAGCGCGGTGGCAATATTCGACGCCGCCATGGGACCACGGCGCGAGGCCAACAGTTTCAGGATCCGCAGCGTGTTTTCGGCGGCAGGGACTTTGGAGGTGGCCTTGCCTGGTGCCATTGGCGACGTTGTCATGGTTCCTCACTGCTGGGGGGTCGGTATCTCGTCGAACAGCGCATGTCCGGTATCCCGTACTCCAGCGTGCACCCTTGGCAGGGCAGGCACCAGCCCACCACGCCGGGGTGATGTCTGAAATGCCGGACATTGCTGTTCCCACCACCCAAGCCTTCCGCAAAGTGTCTGCGATCAAAGACACCAAACCCCCGTGAGTCCGATCACAAGCGGCCCAAAAGTGATCTGCTGGATAGCGATCCCCTCCCAAAGACGAGAAGGTTTTACTATGCAACAGACCAAGCTGGCTGCGGAGAGCTCTGTGCTCCAAGCCGCGGGTACGGCGCTCAGCCGAGGCCTCAACGTCCGCCACATCCGCTTTATGGCACTCGGATCCGCGATCGGCACGGGCCTCTTCTACGGCTCCGCCTCCGCCATCCAAAAGGCCGGACCGGCCGTCCTGCTCGCCTACATCATCGGCGGCGCGGCCGTGTTCATGGTGATGCGCGCCCTCGGCGAAATGGCAGTTCGACACCCCGTGTCGGGCTCGTTCGGCCAGTACGCCAGCAAGTATCTGGGACCGTTCGCAGGCTTTGTGACCGGGTGGACCTACGTGTTCGAGATGGCGATCGTAGCCATTGCCGACGTCACGGCCTTCAGTATCTACATGGGCTTCTGGTTCCCTCAGGTGGACAGATGGATCTGGGTGCTCGCGATCATCCTGTTCCTGGGCGCCATGAACCTGCTCAGCGTGAAGGTGTTCGGTGAGCTCGAGTTCTGGTTCTCGCTCATCAAGGTGGTGGCGATTGTCGCCATGATCGTCGGAGGCGCAGCGATCGTCGTGTTCGGCTTCCAAACGGGCGACGGCGGTGGCGTGGCACCGGGGCTGGGGAACCTCGTGAACCACGGCGGTTTGTTCCCGAACGGTTTCGAGGGGCTACTGGCCGCGTTCGCCGTCGTGATGTTTGCCTTCGGCGGGATCGAAACGATCGGTATCACCGCCGGCGAAGCGGCCAATCCCAAGAAGGTCATCCCGCAGGCAGTCAACACTGTTCCGGTCCGCGTTCTGCTCTTCTATGTCCTGACCTTGGGCGTGCTGATGAGCATCTTCCCGTGGAATGAAATCGGCAGCAGTGGAAGCCCGTTCGTGCAGATCTTTGACGGACTGGGCATCCCTGCCGCTCCGCATATCCTCAATGCCGTGGTCATCACGGCTGCTCTCTCGGCGATCAACAGCGACATTTTCGGCGCCGGCCGCATCCTGTTTGGACTGGCCCAGCAGGGCCACGCACCCAAGAGCTTCAGCAAGATCTCCCGCCATGGTGTTCCGTGGATGACCGTGGTGATGATGGGCGGAATCCTGCTGGTGGGCGTCGTCCTGAATGCCGTCATTCCAGAGGACGTGTTCGTGCTGATTGCATCGATCGCCACGTTCGCCACCGTGTGGGTCTGGGTGATGATCCTCGCTTCGCACGTCGCCATGAAGCGGGAGATCAAGCGCAAGGGCCTGCCGGCGTCGGAATTCGGTTCACCGCTGTGGCCTGCCGCGTCCATCCTGACCATGGCGTTCATGGCCATGGTGATCGTGATCCTCGGCGTTTTCGAGGACACCCGGGTAGCCCTGTATGTAGGTGGCACGTGGCTGGTGCTGCTGTTCGTGGCCTACAAACTGTGGGTCCGCGGTGGAGGGCTGTGCCGGGCAGAGCTGGTGGACGAAACCGCCTGATTCCCTGCGCCGAAACTACAGTTAATGCCAATGTTCGCGCGGAACATTGGCATTAACTGTTGTCGTGCGAGGGGGTTCGGCTCAGATTGCAGCAGCTGCGGAGCGCACGGCGTCGGACAAGGGAGTTGCCGGGCGCCCGATCAGTTTCCGGAGATCACCGGTGGTGACCAACAGTTCGCCGCGGCCAATGCCCAGATCGGTATCGGCCAGGATCTGCGCAAAGCCTTCCGGTACCCCTGCGCCCGTCAAGAGATCGGCGTACTGGTCTGCCGGGAGGTCTCGGTATTCGATGGACTTCCCTGATGCAGCGCTGATTTCGGCGGCCAGCTCGTCCAAGGTAAAGGCCTCGTCCCCACCCAGTTCGTAGATCTTGCCGGCCTGGTGCTCCGCGACCAGAACCGCGGCTGCAGCTTGTGCATAGTCTGCGCGGGAAGCGCCGCTGACCTTGCCGTTTCCGGCGCTGCCAGCAAGCGCCCCCTGCGCAAGCGTTCCCGGCAGCTGATCGGTGTAGTTCTCGATGTACCAGCTGTTGCGAAGGAGGGCGAAGGGAACGCCGGATTCTTTGAGGATGGATTCCGTGGCCTGGTGCTCTGCGGCCAGCTTCATGCGGGTGGTGTCTGCGTTGGCAATGCTGGTGTAGGCCAGAAGCTCCACGCCCTCGGCCTTTGCTGCCTCGATGACCGTACGGTGCTGCTCTACCCGCTGACCGACGGCGCTTCCCGAAATGAGAAGGACCTTGGTGGCACCCTTAAGCGCTTGGGCCACCGAAGCAGCGTCGTCGTAGTCCATTGCAGCCGCGCGAACGCCGCGGGCAACAAAGCCGGACAGCTTTTCGATGGAGCGGCCGGTGGCAACAATGCTGTCAGCGGGGACATTGCGCTCGAGCAGGGCCTCTATGACGTGGCGGCCCAGCTGGCCTGTTGCTCCGGTAATGACGATGCTCATGATTGGTTCCTTTCAAGGAAGTTATTGGGTCGGTCATCGATCACAACCAGTGCTTTCATGGATAACTTCCCGAAAGAGAGTACGCACTTAAAGGTAAGGTACTGACATGAAAGTAAGTACCCTCTTGGCTCCCCTCCCGGCCGGCGTCGCGGACGGCGTCTTCCCAGCCGGCTGCCCGAGCCGGACGGTACTGGACCACATCACCAGCAAATGGGGCGTGCTGATCCTGCTGTCGCTGTCCGAAGGAGATCAGCGATGGAGCGAACTGCGCCGACGGGCTGAGGGCATCAGCGAGAAAATGCTGGCCCAAACCCTGAAAACGCTCGAACGGGACGGACTGGTACGCCGCGACGCACGACCCGTCATCCCTCCGCGCGTGGACTACAGCCTGACTGAACGCGGCCGCGAGCTCACGGCACTGCTGATCCCCCTGGTGACCTGGGCCTTCGATAATGCCGAAGAAATCATCGGCGGCCAAAGTTAGCCCGGATTCCCCCGCCAACCGGGCCTACCGGGCCGACCAACCACCGTCCATGGTGTAGCTCGCGCCGGTGACCATGCCGGCGTCGTCGGAGGCCATCCAGGCTGCCAGCGACGCAACTTCCTCCACCTCCACCAGGCGCTTGACCGCGGACTCCGTCAGCATCACTTTGGCCAGGACTTCGGCTTCGGGGATGCCGTGGAGCCGGGCCTGGTCGGCGATCTGCTTCTCCACCAACGGCGTGCGTACGTAGCCCGGGTTGATGCAGTTGGACGTGACGCCGTGCTCGCCACCCTCCAAGGCAGTGACCTTGCTGAGTCCCTCAAGGCCGTGCTTGGCGGAGACGTACGCGCTCTTGTAGGCGGAGGCCCGGAGGCCGTGGACCGATGAGATATTGATGATCCGGCCGAACCCGTTGGCATACATATGCGGGAGCGCGGCCCTGATGAGGAGGAACGGAGCCTCCAGCATCAGGGCCAGGATCCGCCGGAACTCCGCGGGTTCAAACTCCTCGATCGGCGCGACCTTCTGGATGCCGGCGTTGTTGACCAGGATGTCGCAGTCGAGGCTCAGTGCGGCCAGGGCGTCCACGTCCAGCAGATCAACCGTCCAGGCGGTGCCGCCCAGCTCGTCGGCCAAGGCCGCGGCTCCGGAGGCATCGACGTCGGCCACTACTACCTTCGCCCCGCGGGCGGCGAGGGCCCGGGCACAGGCGGCCCCGATTCCGCTCGCGCCACCGGTCACCAGGGCTTTGCGTCCGTTCAGGGAGTTGTCCATGGGTCTAGCCTTTCGAAGCGGATGAAGTAGCCAGCCCGTGCCGGATCGCGTCGGCCTCGTCCACCTCTTGGAGCGCGATGCCCTTGGTTTCCTTGAGCGAAACGACGGCGACGACGGTGATGGCGCACGCGACCACAAGATAGATCGCGGTGGGAACCCACGAGCCTGTGTCCTTGAGCCACTGGGTCGCCAGGAGCGGCGCGAGTGAGCCGGCGAAGATCGACGTGACCTGCGAGCCGAGGGAAACGCCGGAGTAGCGCATGCGGGTGGGGAAGAGCTCGGACATGATGGCCGGCTGCCCGGCGTACATGAAGGCATGCAGGCAGAGGCCGATGGTCACGGCGAGCACGATCACCACAGCGTTCCTGGTGTCGAACATGGGGAAGGCGAAGAACGGCCAGGTTGCACCGGCGATCGCGCCAACCAGGTACACGGGCTTGCGTCCCCATGAATCCACCAGTCGTCCCACCTGGGGAATGACCAGGAAGTGGATGACGTGGGCGATCAGCAGTGCCATCAGGAGCGAGGACGTGTCGTACTTGTGGACGCTCTTGAGGTAGACGATGGCGAAGCTCACCACCAGGTAGTACATGATGTTCTCCGCGAAGCGCAGGCCCATGGCCTGGAGGATTCCCTTGGGGTACTTGCGGATGACCTCGCCCACGCCGTAGCTGATGGCCTTGGACTCCTCCACCTGCGCCTTGGCCTCAAGGAAGATCGGGGCTTCGGTGACGTGGGTACGGATGTAGTAGCCAACGAACACGATCACGGCAGACAGCCAGAACGCGACGCGCCAGCCCCAGCCGAGGAAGGCCTCGCTGCTGAGCGTGGTGGACATGACGAACAGGACCAGGGTGGCCAGGAGGTTGCCCACCGGCACGGCAGCCTGCGGCCATGAGGACCAGAAGCCGCGGGACTTGTTGGGGCTGTGCTCCGCCACGAGCAGAACTGCGCCGCCCCATTCCCCGCCGAGCGCGAAGCCCTGGATGAAGCGGAGAGCCACCAGCATGGCCGGTGCCCAGTACCCGATTTCCATGAAGCCCGGGAGGCAGCCCATCAGGAAGGTGGAGACACCCACGATCACGATGGTCAGCTGCAGGGTGGGCTTGCGGCCGAGTTTGTCACCGATCTGGCCGAACACGATTCCGCCGAGTGGCCGGGCTACGAAACCCACAGCGTAGGTGATGAACGCCTGGATGATGCCGTCCAGTTCGTTGCCCGTGCTTGGGAAGAAGTACTTGCCGAATACCAGGGTGGCGGCGGTGGCGTACAGGAAGAACTCGTACCACTCCACCACGGTGCCCACCATCGACGCCGCGACGATCTTCTTCAGGCCGGAGCCCTTGCCGGCGTCTTTCCCGGCTCTTGATGCGGAGCGCTGCTCTACGCTCATATCCATCTCCTCAGTGTCCTCTTTGACCCTTGTGAACGTGATGTGATCCACAACACGAAATGCTCCACTGAGTATTGCCGCAGATTTGCCGCGCCTCAATGACCAAAGAGGCACCATGTGTGTGCAAAATTGCAGATATGAAGCCGAATCCCGATGACCTTCTCATCTTCCTGGCCGTCTCACGTTCAGGAAAATTCACGACGGCGGCCCAAGCCTTGGGGCTCAACCACACCACCGTTTCGCGCAGGATAGCGGCGCTGGAGAAGGCGCTGGGCGGCAGGGTCCTTGCACGAGCAGCCGGTGGTTGGGAGGTGACGGAGTTGGGCACCGAAGCCGTGCAGGCCGCAGAGCGTATCGAAGCTGCGGTGGGCACGCTGGGACCCAGCGACCGCGCACCAGACCCGATTACCGGCGTCGTGCGCATGACCGCGACCGATGGCTTCAGCGCATATATCGCGGCCCCAGCGGTGGCGCGCTTGCGGAGGGCGCACCCCGGGCTGAGTGTCGAGATCGTGACAGTGACCCGGCGGGCATTGCAGCAGCGGTCCGGTTTGGACATCGAGGTGGTGGTCGGGACGCCGCAGGTGCACCGTGCCGAAGCGATCAGGCTCGGCGAATACCGGCTGGGAATGTACGCGTCCCGCGCGTACTTGAAGGACCACGGGTCACCCGCCAGCGTCGAAGAGCTCACGGAGCACCAACTGGTCTACTTCGTGGATTCCATGCTGCAAGTGGACGACCTGGATGCGCCCCGCAGGTTGGTCCCGACCATGCGCGACGGGCTGAGCTCCACCAATGTGTTCGTCCACGTCGAGGCCACCCGGGCAGGGGCAGGCATCGGGTTCCTGCCGTGCTTCATGGCCGATCGGCACGCGGATTTGGTGCGGCTCCTGCCGTCGGACTTCGCCGAGCTCCTCCCCTACTGGATGGTCCTCCGCCCGGACTCCATGCGCCGCCCCGCGGTAGCCGCCGTCGTGCAGGCCTTGCGTGAAGAGACGGAGAACCGGCGGGAGGAGTTGTTGGGCGCAGGCTGAGGTCCACCCCGCGGGTAAATCAAGACCCCAGCGGGATCACCAGCGGCGTGTGGCTCACGGGATCGTCGATCACGATGCACGGCAGCCCGAACACGTGCTCCACCAGCTCGGCCGTCACAACATCGGCGGGCCGGCCCTCGGCAACCACTGCGCCGTCCTTCATCGCGATCAGGTGCGTGGCATAGCGGCAGGCGTGGTTGAGGTCGTGGAGCACGGCCACCAGGGTGTTGCCTTCGCCATTGAGGCGCCGGAACAACTCCAGAAGCTCGATCTGGTGCGCGATATCAAGGAACGTGGTGGGCTCATCCAACAGGAGCAGAGGGGTTTGCTGAGCGAGGACCATGGCCACCCACACGCGCTGCCGCTGCCCGCCGGAGAGTTCGTCCACCAATCGGCCGGACAGCGAGGTCACGTTGGTGGCCTCCAGGGCGGCAACGACCGCGGCCTCATCTGCCTCAGACCACTGACGCAGCAACTTCTGGTGCGGGTAGCGCCCCCTGGCAACGAGGTCCGCCACGGTGATCCCGTCGGGCGCAATGGAGGTTTGCGGCAACAAACCGAGACGTCGGGCCACCTCCTTGGCACCGTAGGACGAGATGCTCTTGCCGTCCAACAGCACGGACCCGGAGCTGGGCTCCAGCAGCCGGGACAGCGCCCGCAGCAGCGTCGATTTACCGCAGGCATTAGGGCCCACGATGACCGTGAATTCGCCGTCGGGAATCCGCACGTCCAGCGCCGAAGACACAGTGCGGCCCGCGTAACCCAGGCTCACGTTCTCGGCCCTGAGGCGCGCGGCACCCGGCGCCAGCCCAGGAACAGGAACCGTTTCAAGCACCACGTCAGTCATAGCAATCTCCTTCAATTCTTCACTCATTGCCGCTTCACCTCACGGGCAAGGAGCCACACGAGGTAGCAGCCACCGATGCTGACGGTCACTACGCCCACGGGCAGTTGGATCGGCGCGAAAAGGTTTTGCGCCACGATGTCGCTGGCCACCAGGAGGAATGCACCCATGGCGGCAGAGGGAACCATTCCCACGGAAGCGGAACGGGTCAGGCGGCGGGCCAGCTGTGGTGCCGCCAAAGAAACAAAGGCAATGGGACCAGCCGCGGCGGTGACCATCGCGGTCAAAGCCACGCCCACCACTGCGAGGACCAGCCGCGAGCCTTCCAGCCGGACGCCCAAGGCCCGGGCGGCGTCGTCGCCCATCTCCAGGAGCCCCAACCGCCGCCCGTACAATGACAGCACCGCCAGCAGCACCACGAACACGATCACCACCGGCAGCACTTGGTCCCATGTGATCTTGTTCAGGGACCCGGCACCCCAGACGGCAGCGGACATGGCCTGCTCCAAGGACGCCTTGAGGATCATGAAGGTGTTCACCGACGCCAACATGGCGCTCACTGCGATGCCGGCAATGATGAGCCGAAAACCTTGGATGCCCTTCTTGAAGGCGAACAGGTAAACCAGCGCGGCAGTCACCAGCCCGCCCACCAGCGCACCGGCAGACACGGCAAAGTAGCCGCCGCCCATCAACAGGATGACCACCAGCGCTCCTGTGTAGGCGCCGGTGTTGAAACCGATCACGTCCGGGCTTCCCAGCGCGTTGCGGGTCAGCGATTGGAAGATTGCCCCGCTGACCCCCATGGCCGCCCCCAACAACAGGGCCAGGAGGACACGGGGCAATCTCCACTCCACCACCACCATGTGCACGGCACCGCTGGAGTGCCCCAGCAGCGCCGAAACAACGTCCGGTACCGCAACGCTGAACTCGCCCAGGCCAAGGGCGACGACGGCGAGCGCCAGTGCGGCGGCAAACAGGACGGCGGTGACAACCAGGGTGCGGACGTCGACGCGAAGTGAGACGCGTCCGCCAAAATGGCGAACGGCGAAGGTGCGACGACCGAAGTCGATGGAAGACGCACGATCAGCGGACGTAGCCTGATCAACCGAAGTCATAGCGTGCTCACTTTCCGGCGTCGAATGAGCCAGATGAGGACGGGTGCGCCAACGAATGCGGTGATGATTCCTACCTGCATTTCGCCGGGGCGGAGAACGAGCCTGCCAAGAATGTCGGACACCAGGAGCAGCACGGGCGAGAGCACCAGGGTGTAGGCCAGGATCCAGCGCTGGTCCGGCCCAACGATCCACCGGGCGACGTGCGGAACCATGAGCCCTACGAATCCGATAGGGCCGGCGGCTGCCGTCGCGGCGCCGCAGAGCAGGGTGACTGAGACGATGGTCCAGATCCGGGTTCGCACAATGTTGGCACCAAGCGACCTGGCGGTATCGTCACCCATGGCAACGGCGTTCAAGGGTCGGGCCATGGCGAGGGCGATGAGGGTTCCAACCAGGATGAACGGTGCCACGGTGGTGAAGATTTCCCATGTGCGGTTGTTCAAAGTACCCGCGCTCCAACTGCGCATGCTGTCGAAAACGGCGGGGCGCAGGAGCGTGATGCCGGACGAAATACCGCCCAGGACAGCGCCCAGGGCAACTCCGGCAAGGGTGAGTCGGAGCGGGGTTGCCCCTCCCCTGCCCCGCGACCCTATGAAGTACACAGCCACAGTGGCCACCACGGCACCGGCGAAGGAGAACCAGATGTAGTCCTGGATGCTGGTCACTCCGAAAAGTGCCACTCCCAGGACCACGAAGAAGCCCGCACCAGCGTTGACGCCCAGGATGCCGGGGTCCGCCAACGGGTTGCGTGTCAGCGCCTGGATCAGTGCCCCGGACAGTCCCAGGGCAATGCCCACCACCACGCCGGTGACGGTTCGGGGCAGGCGGAGGTCGTGGATGATCACGTGTTCCGGCGAGCCGTCGTATGCGGTGATCGCGGGCCACAGCTTGGCCATGTCCACGTCTTTGGAGCCCACCACCAGGCTCAACCAGAGAACCAGGGCCAGCACGGCGACCGCCCCCAGCAACCCCAGGAACCGGTACCGGTTCACGCCCGCCAAGCCCGCTGGGCGTGGACCACCCTGGCGCGCGTCCTGGGCAGAAACCGGTGCCGCGTCCTGCGCTTGAGGTGCAACAGAACGCGGCGCCATGGTTCCGGACGCCATTTAGAGGCCCAGCAATTCGAACTTGGCGTCCTGCAGGTCCACGATTTCCTCGCGATCCCGCTTCTCGTTGGACCAGAGGTCGTCGAACCAGCGCCGGGTTTCGGCGTCGAGGTTTTCCCAGCGCTCTTCCCAGGCTTCGCTCTTGTCCGTCCAGTAGCCGATCAGCTTGTAGGACTCGGGCGTGAGCTTCTTTTCGTGCCGAAGATACTTGCGGATCCCACGCAGCACCTTGGTCTCGCCGGCCACCCAGATGTAGCCGACGCCGCCGGGGAACTCCATGCTCTTGAGGACCTCGTCCAGCCGGGACTGGCTGTGGCCGTTCCCGCCGTGAATCCATGCGACTTCCGTTCCAGCGCCGAGCGTCAGCTCCTGCTGGTGCGACGGGTCCTCAACCTCGATCAGCACACGCGTCCGGACACCCGGCGGCGTCTGCTCCACCAGCCGGGCAACAGCCGGAAGGCCAGTGGCGTCGGCCAGCAGGATCTGCCACTGCAGCCCGGCCGGCGGTTCATACAGTCCGGTAGGCGAGTTAAGCCCGACGGCGTCACCCACCTGGGCGCGCTGCGCCCACGAAGCTGCCAAACCGCCGTCGTGGACGACGAAGTCGATGTCCACGGTTCCTGCAGCGGCGTCCACAGCGCGGACCGTGTAGGTCCGCATGGCGGACGGTTCGACGCCCTCGGACCAATCCCAGGAGTCCCCGGTGGAGATCGGCAGGCGAGCCTCATGGGTGCCCGGATCCGGCAGGAACACACGGAGGTATTCGTCGCCGACACCCGTGGTGTCGAAGCCGGCCAGCCCTGGACCGCCAAAGGTGATCCGGACCATTCCGGGGGTGAGCTTGCGGGTAGCGACTACCTCGGCCCGGTAGATGCCCATCATGACAGGAGGGCCTTTTCGAACTTCTCCAGCAGTGCGTACTGGCCGCTCGGGGAGCCGTAGATCATTTCGAGGTCGTAGGTGTGGATCTGCTTGTTGGCCACGAAGGGCAGCGAGGTCCACAGCTTGTTGTTGGCCAAAGGAGCGAAAGCATCAGGGTTGGCGCCGTCCTTTTCGGGGACCTCGGTGGTGATGATGGCGTCGATTCCGTTGAGCTGTTCGAGCTGCTCGGCGCTGAGTTTGACGCCTTCACCATCGGCCAGCGGGGAAACCTTCAAACCGAGGTCTTTGATGACCAGGCACGGCGTTCCGTAGCAGCTGACCGATACTTGGTCTTCGTAGTAGTCCACCGGGCCGATGACCAGGTCACTCTTGCCTGCCTCGGCCAGACGCTTCTTCACGTCGTCAACCTTGGCCTGGTACTTGTCCATCCACGCCTGGTACTGCCCGGTCTTGCCGAAGGCCTCGGCGACGGTCTTGAACTTGGTGCGCCAGTCGCTGCCGTCGAATCCGTTGAAAGTGTAGGTCGGGGCGATGTCGGAGAGCTTGGCGTCAAGCTCCTTCTCGTAACCCAGGCCGTTCAGGATGACATCCGGCTGCGCCTTGAGGATGGCCTCAAAGTTGAACTCCGGGTAGTTGGTGAACGGTGTGATGTCCTTGAGGGCGTCCTGGTCGAAGAAGTACGGGAAGCCCGAGTAACCGCTGTCGCGGATGGGCTGCTGGCTGGCAAGCGGAATCCCGAGGGTGATGAGCATGTCCAGGTCCGTGGTGTACATGCCCAGAGCCTTCTTGGGCTCGGCCGGCATGACTACTTCCTTGACCTCGCTTTGGACCGTCCGGGTTTCCGATGTGGCAGTGGCGCTGGCGTCGGTGGTGGCGCATCCGCTCAGGAGAAGAGCTGCGGAGGCCAGGGCCGCAACGGCGGCGGACATGGTTTTGGTGCGTGAAATCACTGCGGTCCTCTTGATTCTCAGGGGAGTTGGGGAAGCTCCCGTTGGCGCCGCGACCCGTTGATGGATTCTCTGAGCGGCTACCGAAGTTAGGTATACCTACCCTAACAATGCATCGACCCCTGAAACCGCTCGATTCTATTCGGAACCGGCCAAAGAGTGGTGGTTTCCGGCCTTAAGTGAGGACACGTACCAACCGGGGGTGTGCCCCATGACCTTCCGGAACACCTGAACAAAGGCGCTGGGGTTGTTGTAGCCCACCCGCCTGCTGACGGACGACACCGGATACCCCGCCGCCAGCAATCCCAGCGCCACGCGCACCCGGGCATGGATGCGCCACTGCGCAAACGTCATGCCGGTTTCCTTGTGGAACAAGCGGGACAGGTTGCGGACACTGATGGATACTTCGATGCTCCATTCCTCCAGCGAGCGGTCCAGGGCGGGGTTGTCCAGGAGGGCGCGGGCAATGAGTTCCAGCCGCGGATCGGTGGGCATCGGCAGCAGCATGGGGCGCGCATCCACTACGTCGAGCAACCCCAGCACCACCCGCTCCGAACGCCTCCTCAGGGAGTCGTCCATGTCGAAATTGCTCATATGGCGCAACAGCTCCTGAGCCGCAGTGGGCACCGTGACCGCCACAGTCCGAGCTGCCAGGTTCGGGGCAACCCGCGCATCAATATGCGAACAGTAAAACCCGGTCCCCTGCGTGGATTTCACGGCATGGACCACGCCCGCAGGAATCCATAGCCCCAAGGTGGCCGGAACAGCATAGAAGCCGCCATCGGCCTCAACAGTCAGCACGCCACGGGCACCCCATAGCAGCTCATGGGTTTCGTGGACATGTTCAGTCCACGTCGCGGGCGTGGCGCACTCGAAGTATCCCGTGTAGACGCCGTACACCGGAAAGGACGCCGGGTCCTCGTCGGGGGCTACCGGCCGCAAGTCCGGCTCTGCATCCACCGGCGGTACGGACTGTCCGGATTGCGATAAAGCTTGGCGGGTCATCTGGCCTTCTTGAAGTTAGGTGAGCCTTACTATGGTAAGCATGCCCTCCAGTTCTGCCATTCCGTCCTGCCCACCCGGGCGTAACAAGCAAGCACCCTGGAAGGTCTCCAGACTCTTCACCGTCGCACTGTTCGCCAACGGCCGCTGGAAGCTCCTGCTGGCCGGTTGTGCCGGGCTTGGACTGCATCAGGTCAGCGAGGCTTTGGTCCCTGCAACCATCGGCGCCGCAGTGGACAACGCCATTCAACCGAACAATTTCGGCGCCCTCCTCGGATGGCTCGGCGCGTTGGCTGTGGTGTTCGTCGTGCTGGCACTTTCCTGGCGGCTTGGCACACTGGCCACCGAGCGTTCCTTCCTTCTGAGCTCCCACGACCTCCGGCAACTTGCCGTGGAGCGCACCCTGCACCCCCGCGGGATGGCCGCCCGGCGCGCACCCGGCGAAATTGTTGCCATTGCATCCTCCGACGCTGACAGGGTGGCCGGCTTGGCGTGGCTGATCGCCGGCGCCCTCGCTGCCACGGCCGGCGTCGTCACATCAGCCGTCACACTCCTCCTTATTTCCGTCCCTCTGGGACTGGCCGTCCTCATTGCGACTCCCGTGATGCTGCTGGTCATGCGCCGGCTCACCAAACCTTTGGAGGACCGAAGCGACGTGGAGCAGTCGACGGCGGCCCGCGCTGGCGCCCTGGCGACGGACTTCATCACGGGATCACGACCCCTCAAAGGCTTGGGCGCCGAAGATGCAGCCGTGACCCGCTATCGGACCGCCAGCCGGACCTCCTTGGTGGCGGGGTTGCGGGCTGTCCGCTCCCGATCTGCCTACAACGGCGCCAGCACCGCGCTGTCCGCAGCGTTCCTGGCCGGAATCGCCTTCTTCGCGGCCTGGTTCGCCGTCCAGGGCAGCATCACAGTGGGACAGTTGGTGGCAGTTGTTGGCGTGACCCAATTCGTTCAGGGCCCCATGACCGCCCTTGGCTTCCTCAGCGTCGAACTCGCTCGGAAGCGCGCCTCAGCGGCCCGCATAGCAGTCCTGCTCGCGGAACCGGATGCTGTCCCCGCACCTGAATCAGAAGAACGCACGACGGCGGCAGCCGCCTCAGCAGCAACGCTCACCTCCCGGGGCGAACCAGTCCCGCTGCTGGAACTCCGGCCCGGCTCCGGCGACGCTGCTTTCCCTCCCTTCACAGCCTCGGCCGGCGAAATCGTGGGCGTCGTTCTTCCCAGCGGTACTCAAGCCCGGCTCCTGGTGGACACCCTGGGCTTTCGCACGCCCGCTCCCCGCGGATTGGTGGCCATCGATGGCCAGGACGCCGCAGACCTGGACCCGGTCCACGTCCGGTCCAGGATCTTCGCAGACAGCCATGACGGAGTGCTGTTCCGCGGCAGTGTCCGCGAGAACGTCGCAGCAGCCGACGCCCAACTGGAGGAACGCGCCATGGCAGCTGCCGCCGTCGGGGACTTCGTCTCGCAACTGGCCGAAGGCACCGAAACTGTACTTACCGGGCACGGCCAGAGCCTGTCCGGCGGTCAGCGTCAGCGACTGGTCCTGGGCCGTTCCCTGCACCAAAAGCAAGCGGTGCTGGTCCTGCACGACCCCACTACCGCCGTCGATACCGCCACCGAAGCCGTGATCGCAGATGGCTTGCGGAACTTCCCTGACAAGGCCTTGGTGCTGGTGACCACCAGTCCCACGCTGCTGGCCGTCTGCCACCGGGTGGTGATGGGCGGAAGCGGCGCTGCCGCATCTGAAACCGGCACGCACCGCGAACTGCTTGCCACGTCCGCTGGCTACCGCGAGGTGGTGGGCTCTTGAGCACCGAAATCCTTCCCATTGCCACACCCCGCGAAACCCGGAAGGCCATGTGGCGCCTGCTGGCGCAGCGGCCCGGCCGACTCACCCTGACCATCCTGGTGCTGCTGGCAGCATCCTGCTGTGGGCTGGCGGCACCGGCCATCCTGGGCATCATGGTCAATATTGCAGCCAGCGGCGGAGACGTCATGGCCCTGCTCTGGCTGGCGATCGGGCTCTTGGTTGCCGGTGGCCTGGGTGCCCTGCTGGGCATACTGGGACAGAACCTGCTGGCCCGGATCTGCGAGGAAGCCCTCGCCGGACTTCGCGAGGAAGTGTTCGCCGCAGCTGTCCGCAAGCCGCTCGCGCAACTCGAAAAGGCAGGCATCGGCGACGTCGTGGCCCGCGTGTCCGGCGACGTTGAGGCCGTCAGCGAGGCAATTTCCGGAGTACTGCCCGCGTTTACCAGCGCGGCCTTCACCATCGCCGTGACGCTGTTGGGCCTGGGCGTGATCGACTGGCGCTTCGCCGTCGCGGTGCTCATTGCCGCCCCGTTGCAGGTCTTCACCCTCCGCTGGTTCCTCCGGCGCACCGCACCCATTTATCGGACTGTCCGGATTACCGAGGCCAACAGGACCGAGCAGATCATCGAGACGGTTCACGGATCCCCTTCCGTCCTGGCCCTTGGGCTCGGGGCACGTCACGCCGACCTGGTTGCTGCCGCTTCCCGGGAGAACATCGGCCATGCACTCAAGGGCGTCAACTACCTGACCCGCTTCTACAACCGCCTCAACCTGGCGGAACTCATCGGCCTGTCCGCCGTGCTGGTGGTGGGTTTCTGGCTCCATGCCGAGGGCGCAGTGACCATTGGTGCGGCCACGGCTGCCGCACTGTACTTCTACCGGCTTTTCGATCCGATCGGCCTTGTCCTGGGACAGTTCGACGAGCTCCAGAAAGCCGCGGCCGGCCTGGGCCGGATGTTCGGCCTGACCATGTCCGCGGCGCCGGCCCCCGCCCCGACCAGGGCACCGGTCACTGACGCCGGCATCGTCCTGGACAACGTCACGTTCGCCTACCCCGGCCAGCGCCCCGCCCTCCGCGGCGTTTCCCTCACCGTGAAGCCCGGCGAGCGAGTGGCGATTGTGGGAACCTCCGGCGCAGGCAAAACCACCCTGGCCAAAGTCATCATGGGATTGGAACATCCGGGAAGCGGGACGGCCTGGGTGGGTGGGCTGGACTCCGCGGCGGCTCCCCCGGAAGACTTGCATGAGCGCATCGCCATGGTCAGCCAGGAGGTGCACGTCTTCTCCGGCACGCTCGCCGAGGACCTCCTGCTCGCCAAGCCCGACGCTTCCGATGAGGAACTTACGCGCGCCCTGCAGGATGTTGGGGCTGCCTGGGTTGAAACGCTCGACGACGGACTGCAGACGTCCGTAGGTGCCGGCGGCCACCAACTCACACCCGAGCAGGCGCAGCAGTTGGCGCTTGCACGCCTGATGCTCAAGGACCCGCCCATCGCGGTCCTGGACGAAGCCACCGCTGAGGCAGGAACGGGCTCGGCCACCATGCTGGATCAGGCCGCCGAGGCTGCGCTGGCAGGAAGGACGTCCGTGGTGATCGCGCACCGCCTGTCCCAGGCTGCCTCGGCGGACACCGTAGTAGTGATGGACCACGGTGGGATTGTCGAGTCGGGCTCCCACCAGGAACTGTTGGCTAACGGCGGCCGCTACGCAACGCTCTGGGAGGCGTGGAACAGCTCACTCAGCCGGAGCTGACGCCGGCTCGGGGGCCGGCTCCGGCGCTGGGTCGTGCCGGACCGGCGTACCTGCGGCGAACGCGCGCACCTTGGCGTCATCCCAGATGTGCGCGGGGACGCCGCCGCCCAGGAGCTTACGGGCCAACGTGGGGTCTTCACCGAACGGCGCATGGCTCCCTGCCATGATCATGTTGCCGTAGCGGCGGCCCTTCAGCATGGCGGGGTCGGCGATGATCATGGTGTGCTCGAACGTGTCCGCGATGGTGGCAGCATCGGCCCGGGCGTTCTTGAGGTCCGGGGCGTCACCGGAATTGACCACATATAAGCCGTCGGGGGCCAGGACAGCGTCCGCATACGCAGTGAATTCACGGGTGGTGAGGGCACGGGGTGTGAAGGCTCCGGCGAATACATCGCGAATGATGAGGTCGCGGGTGTCCGGAGTGAGTGACTCGGTCACGTGCCGGGCCTCCCCCACACGGATCCGCAGCAAGGGGGCCTTGGGAAGATCGAACCAGCCACGGACGTAGTCGGCCAGTTTGCCGTCGAGCTCAACAACTACCTGACGGGCCTCGGGGTAAGCGGCATGGAAGTAGCGCGCCATGGAACAGGCACCCCCGCCCAAATGCAGTGCGCGGAGTTTCGGTTTCTGCTCCCGCGGCCACCGCGATTCCACCAACGCCGCGATCCAGCGCATGTATTCAAAGTCGAGGAACAGCGGATCGGCGAGGTCGATGTGCGAGCTCATCACACCGTTGATCTTCAGGAGCCAGCCGTTGGAGTTGTCCTGGTCCGGGACCAACTCGCAGTCGCCGGTATCGATGTAGTAAACGCCCGCCACCGGACCGTCAGGACGGGCGCCGACCGGCACCTCGACGACTCCCGCCGTCGACCTCTGAGACCTGCTTGGTTTACCGCGTTTCGCCACTACTGCCGCCCTGTCCCAGTCATACTTCAAGCCTAGTGGAGCATGGGGACGGAGGTATCGACCGTCGACTGCTGGCTCGTGCCGGTGGTCCACAAGTGTCAGGAGCTGCGGATGGAGATGGGTTCGTAGACGGTGGCCGAGCCTGCCGCCGGGGCCCGGCACGTCAACTGGCTCGCCGGTTCGCGGCGGGCTCGCAGCTCCACGTCGATCATTGCCGGGTGGGGTGGGCGGCCAGTGACATGGAGGTGCCAATAGTCGCCCTCGCGCAAGGACTCAGTGACCAGAAAGTCATTCCGGCCGGCAGGACCGAAGCGGTCGAGCACGGCCACGACAGCAGCTTGTTGCGGTGGGGATAGATCCGTATACCCCCGAAGGAATTCTGCGTGGATGAGGCCTGCGAGATGATCCTCAACGGTAGCGACGGCGGACTTCGCATCGAGTCCGCCGTAGTACACACCGTCCGGAGCGACGACGACGTTGGCTGCGAACCTGTCACCCCCAATGTGGGAGCACTCCCATACCAGCTCCGGCCACCGCTCACCGAGCGCACGCCCCACGGGCAGGCCCCGCACTGCGCAACAAGGATCATGCCGACCATGCGCACAGACCAGGATGACCGGCGGGTAACCGGGCATTCCAGGTGACGCCAGTGCTGGAACAATATCGGCAAGGTCCCCATCCCGAGCCCACGTTCCCCAGAGTTGTTGATAGGCGCCGGTGCTTTGATGGCGCAGCACCGCCCAACGGCTCGGACCGCGGCTCTGGCGGGGGCCAGGCCGCCGGACCAGGAGAACCCGTGCTCGCGCCGTCCGCGCTGCCGCCAACACCAGGGCCTTGGTCCCAGCCTCCAGCTCAAGGCCGTCGAAGCCGGTGGATGGCCACCCACCCCGGTGCTCTATGAGGACCCAAACCACGCCTGGTGACGCCGTGCCCGCCATCGAGTCGCCGCGTATCCGGGCGCTGTCCGCGCAGAAGAAACGTCCTGTTGCGGCCACCGGGGTCGTCACTGTCCACCGTCACTGTTCAGCTCAAGGTCCCTGTCCAACTCAACGTGACTGTTCAACTCAGTGCGACTGTTCAGCTGGGACGAGAACGCCTGCGCGTAACAGCCTTTCGACGAGTTCAATGCCGAGATCGGCCGCGAGGTGATCCCCGCCGTCCAGCAGGCGCCTTACAGTCGACAAATTTGCCTCGGCAAAGTCGAGCCAACCCACGCGGGTCGTCAGGCGTGAGCCCTCGAGCCTGGCCTCCAAGGCATCCCGAAGCCGCACCAGCGACTCGGGGCCGAGGCCCTCGACGGCCGCGAGCTGGGCGACGGGACCAAGCGGAGACGGGCGTCCCTGTCCCCTCCGGGTGCGGTGGAAAAGGGAAGCGGAATCAGCCTCGACGACTGCCTCGGCGAGACGTTTACGGACGGCGGCGATGTCCCCATCGGGTCCATCGACGCCCAATGGCAGGGACCGGCGCATCTCGGGATCGTCGTTGAGAGCCGCCAATGCGGCCTGGGCGAGCTGCTCGGCCAGCGCGTAGCGGGTCCAGTTATGGACTCCCAGTGTGAGATGGATCGAGACCTTGCCCTGGGCCTCTGCGGCGTGCAACCATCCACGCGGCAGGTAGAGGACGTCACCGGGCTCGAGGACCGTATCGATGTAGGCCTTGCCCTGAGCGGCCTCGGCGACGGCGGAACGGCGATCGGTCCAAGGCTGGCTGCGCAGCGGGTCCACATGGACTGGCTCATGGATGATCCAGCGCTTGGTGCCCTCGATTTGCAGGACGAAGACGTCGTGGATGTCGTAGTGATCGTCGAAACCACGGTTCTGAGGCGGGGTGATGTAGGCATTGGCCTGCACTGGATGTCCGAGCTCGGTGCTTAGCTGGGTGCTGAAGCTCGATACCGGCTCCCATGTACGATGCAGCGCCTGCAGGACAAGGGTGGCTCCGTCGGCGAATTTGCGCCAAAGTTCGGTGTCGTCGAGCTGGTCGGAGATGGTGGCCCCGACGCCTGCCGGGGAAGTGAATGAGGACTCTGGAAGTGTCGAGCCACCCTTGGCGACGCGCAGGAAAGGTGTCCGCAATCCGCGGCGCGAGACCAGTTCGTCGACGGCGTTGGCCGAGAACAAATCAGAGAAGTCACTGACACCACGCGTGAGCAGCGCGGTCCGCCCCCAGACGTCGCGGGCGAACCTCTCATAGCCGATGTCGATCAGGCGCGTTTCCAGGACCCCGGCATCCTTGACAGCTCCGGGGTCCTGGAAATCAGTGCTGGTGGAACTCAAAACCTAGCTGCCTGGTCTTTCGGCGCCACTATCCGCGCCACCGTCGGCGCCACCATCCGCGCCGCCGTCGGCACCACCATCGGCACCACCATCGGCGCCACCATCCGCGCCACCATCGTGGGTGCCAGGGACTCCGGCCGCACCGCCGTCTGCCGGGCCTTCAGCACCACCATCCGCGCCGCCGTCGGCACCACCATCAGCGCCGCCGTCGTGGGCGCCAGGGACTCCGGCCGCACCGCCGTCTGCCGGGCCTTCCTGCTCGCTTGGATCCTGCTCTGGATTGGACATGCTTCCTCCCAAGAATCGAACCGGGCGATCCCCATCGACACCGCCCGTGATCACCATATCGAGATGAGTCAGCCCTGGGAACAGTCCGCGGGCGCTCCGGGACGCGCCATCCGATGTTCCGGCAGCGAATGCCACGAGGGATCGCACAACTGCCGTTTTCCGTCCGGCACAAAACCGTTGCGCCGGTAGAAAGCCTGGGCCCGGGGGTTGTCATCAAGGACCCAGAGGTAGGCCGGTCCGTCGCCGATCAAGGCATCCATCAAGGCCTGGCCCACACCACGGCCATGGATGCGCTCCAGGGTGTAAAGCATGAACAGCTCAACGTCGCAGGGGCCGTCCTCGTCCCTGCTGGGTCCGGCCGCCCCGAGCCCCACAAGATCACCGTCAGGACCGTGGGCCAGCATCCGTGTGTGCCCCGCTGCTATGAAGGCCCGGTACCGTTCGATGCGATCAGGCAGCGCCGCCTCCTGCTTTGCGAAGAACTCCGGAGGCAACAAGGACCCGTAGCTCTCGCGCCATGACTGGACGTGCATGATGGCCATAGCTTCGGCGTCATCCACCGTTGCCGGGCGAAGAGTGAAATCCACCTACCGCACCCGCGCTATCGCGAAACCGTCCCAGCCTTTGCTGCCAACGGTCTGAATCGCCGTGGCATCCAAGCGCGGATCCTGCCCCATCATTTCCAACGCCTTCACGATTCCGGGCGCATTGACATCGTCCCGCCCAGGTTCAAGGATGGCGCCGTCCCAAATGACGTTGTCCACCACGATCACCGTTCCCGGGTGGCCAAGCCTGATGGCCCACTCCAGGTAGTTGGAGTCGTTTTCCTTATCCGCATCAATGAAGACAAAATCGAACGATTCCTGGCTCGTCAGTGTGGGGAGGGTGTCCAGCGCAGCCCCCACCCGGATGTCCACCTTGTGCCCCACGCCCGCAGCATCCACGTTTGCCCGCGCTACGTCCGCGTGTTTCTGGAGGAATTCGCACGTAACTATCCTGCCGTCGTCGGGCAGTCCCTGCGCCATCCAGATGCTGCTGAACCCGGCCAGGGTTCCGATCTCCAGGACCCGCCTGGCTCCCGACATCTGCACCAGCATCCGCAACAGCTTGCCCGCGTTGGGCGCGACTTCGATGGCAGGCATGCCTGCCTCGACGGCGGATGTCAGGGCGCGCTGATGGGCAGGATCAGGACGGACGACGACGTCAGTCAAGTAACGCTCGACGTCAACCCACCCGGGTTCAGTCACGTGTTCAATCATGGCCCCCAGTCTGGCATCCGCGGCACCCCGGGGGAAGGATCTAGTCCGTGGCGGAGATGGCGTCTTCCAAGCGTTCCACCTTGCCGGTGAGCTCTCCGCTGTAACCGGGACGGATGTCTGCCTTGATCACCAGGGAGACGCGGCTCCCATAGCGGCCGACGGCCTCGGTGGCGCGCTTGACGACGTCGAAGACTTCGTCCCATTCACCTTCAATGGTGGTGAACATGGAGTCCGTTTGGTTCGGCAATCCAGACTCTCGGACGATCTTGACGGCGGCAGCTACGGCGTCGTGAACCGAAGCGTCGGGGGCCGGTCCCCCATTGGCGGCGGAAGCGGGCTGGCCCGATGGGGCGACTGAGAATGCAAGCAACATGAAATCCAGTGTTTCACGTGCTGGTTTGTCATATAACAACGTACTCCCGCGTAACAACGGGCCAGCAGTCCTCCGTTGCTAATCTGGCAATCATGGAACAGCCCTCTGAACGCAAGCCCCTCAGGGCCGACGCCGCACGCAATGTGGACAAGATCATTACGGCGGCCCGGCAGTGTTTCCGGGAACATGGCCCCGACGTACCCTTGCAGACCATTGCCGCCACCGCTGGAGTTGGCCCCGCAACGCTGTTCCGCAACTTCTCGGATAAAGAGCAATTGGTCCTCGCCGCGCTGTCCCGCCAGCTGCGTCAGCATGTGGACCCGGTGGCTGCGGATGCCCTGGGCGGCATGGACGCCGCTGAGGGCCTGATCAACGTCATCGACGCCGTGATGAAGGTCGCCAGCGACGATGCGAACCTGCTTGACGCCGTCGCCGGCCGACGCGGACTCCTCATGGGCATCACCGGCGGCCTCATCGGATCCATGGCGACCCTTCTTGAGCGCGGCCAGGGCCAAGGGTCCTTGCGACGTGACATCACCATCGAAGATATGGTCCGACTGGTTGCCATGCTGATCGGGGCAGTGGACACCATGGAACCCGGATCAGAAGCCTGGAAGCGTCCGGTGGCATTGATCGAAGACGCTATCCGCACCGAGCGCCCGTCCCGCCCGCTTCCTGAGCAATCGGATATCCCTGGCGTGACGTTTGCGGAGCCTCTCTAAGGTCCATTTGCCGGGCCTGCGATGGTGAGTCCTGCCCATGGCAGGACAGCCCAACCCCACGTAGAGTCGATCGCATGAATATTCCCCTGAGCTCATACTCTTCCAGCGGCGCCGAGTCCGCTGCCACGGCTGGCCTCGTCCTGCTGTTTATGCTGATCTACTTCGCCGTGGTTTTCGCGATCGTTGGCGTGCTTTACATGGGAATCTTCACCAAGGCCGGCCGCCCCGCGTGGGGTGCCTTCGTGCCGGTTTACAACGGCATTAAACTCTTGGAGATCGCAGGCCGTCCTTGGTACTGGTACCTGCTGTTCTTCATCCCGTTTGCAGGCATCTACTTCGGCATCGTGTCATTGAACGACCTCGCCAAGTCGTTTGGAAAGGACGCCGGCTACACGGTCGGCCTGGTCCTGCTGCCAGTTGTCTTCGTGCCGATGCTTTCCTACGGCTCCGCCCAGTACCTCGGACCTGCTGCCGGTCGACAGTTCGTGGCCTATCCGCCGGCGTACCCGCAAGGCTACGCCCAGCCGCCGGTCCAGCAGCCCAACGGGCAGCAGTACCGCTAGCCCCAACCCAGCAGCCGCAGCAACGCTGCGGCTGCTGCCCCTGAGATGACGACCACCAGGAACGGAGCCCGAAGCCATAGCGCGACGGCGGCAGCCACCAAGGCGCCGATGCGGGCATCGAGGACCAAGCCCTGGCCCGAAGCTACGGCGTTCACCGCTGTCAGGGAGGCCAGGAGGCCAATGGTCATGGTTCCGGCGACGTGCATGATCCGCGGGCTCTCCAGCAGCTTTGCGGGCACAAAATAGCCCACCAGCTTGGTGAGGTACGCCAGCGCGCAGGCAATAAGAATCCAAAGCCAGAGGTTCATTTCCCGCCCCCGTGTTCGCGCTTGTGCTGCCCTGCGTAGGGATCCACGTCCGGTTCAAGCCCTTCATCCATGCGTGCGTGGCTGAACCATCCGATAACGCCCGCCACCACTGCCGCCACCAGGATGGGAACACCTGAGGGCACAAACGGCACGGCCAGGATGGTGGCCAATGCGCACGCGGCGGCGATGGCCCACGGTTCACGGCCCTTCAGCCTCGGCCACAGCAAGGCCAGGAACGCCGCAACAGCTGCTCCGTCCAAGCCCCATTGCTTGGGGTCTCCCATCGCGTCACCAGCCAGGGCGCCGATGGCCGTGAAAATATTCCACAAGATGAATATTCCGATTCCGGCAGTCCAAAAACCGCGTTGCTGCTCATCGGGATCGGACTGGCCGGACGCCGTGGCCGTCGATTCATCAATGGTGACATGGGCGGATATGTAGCGTCTCCACCCTCCGGGGCGCAGCATGGCGTTGATCTGCATACCGTAGATGCCGTTGCGGAGGCCCAAAAGGGCACTGGCCGTCATGGCCGCCACGCCGGAACCCCCGCCGGCCACGACACCGATGAAGGCAAACTGCGATCCCCCGCTGAACAGCAGGAGGCTCAACACCATCGTCTGCCAGAAATCGAACCCCGACGCCACGGCAAGGGCGCCAAAAGACACGCCGTAAAGACCCGTGGCGATACTCAGGGACACCGCGATCTTGAAGGCGGGCGAATCCCGGAGCTTCATGGGAGCGGCATTGCCGCTCATTTCCGGAGACTCCACGACCACAGGATGAGGGGAACCTGAAGGGGCAGGCGAAGGGTATGGATACGCCGCTCGGTCGCTGTGCCGTGGGGGCCATAGGCACGCCGGAGGGCGTCAATATGCCCCGCCAGGAATGCAGCAAACATCGCTGTCGTTGCGTTCGCGGCAACCTTACGGGTAGCAGGGATCAGAAGTCCGACGGCGGCAGTCGCCTCAAGCAGGCCGGAGGAGGCAACCCATTCCTCGCGGGACATAACTGCCAGGGGCCCGTTGGGCCGGCTCCCCGGCTCGTCCTTTCGGCACAGGTACTCCGGGACCACTGGGTAATAGAACTTGGGCGTGCGGAAGTGCTTCGCTGCGCTGGCCAGGAGCAGTGCGCTCAAGGCTACTGCGGAAGTTGTTCGGGTTGCTTGTGCTGACCAGCGAAGTGACATGAGACCACTCAATCACAAGCGCGGTGACCCCCAAAGCCGGACCCAAGTAAGTAGCAGAAGATGCCGTTTTGACGGCTCAAAACGTCGCCAGCTGCGACCTACCTGGACACCATCAGCTGCGCAAGTACCTGCGCCGGCCTGTTGGTCGTGATTTCGTGAATGCCGAGGCCTTGGCAGAGCGCGACGTCCCTTTCCGAGTCGACAGTCCAAACCCGGAAGATGCGGCCCGACTCCAACCAGCGCTGAACGTTCCGTGCATGCTCCCTCACGTATTCAATTCCGGGGCCGGCAATGACCACTTCTCCTTCGTCCAATACTCGTTCGGCCTCAAGCTGGGTTGCCCGCATCACGTTGGCTACGGCGCCGCCCGTCAGGAAGCCCAATCCGAGTTCCTGCCGGAGTTCCTGGACCGTAAAGTCGTCCACCAGTTGGCAGATGTATTCCTTCGGCACGCTGTGCAGGAGGCGCTGGACAGAATCGGTATCAAAGCTCATGAAGGAAATCCGGATGTTCTCCAACCGGGACTCCTCCGGAGTCCAGCCCTCTTCTTCCAGAAGGGCCAGCACGCGGTCCTCGAGCTTGAGCTTGTAGGGGCTGGGGTGCTTCAGCTCAATGGCCAAGCCAATCTCCCGGCCCGCCCCGCGCAGGATATCCAGGAGTTCGGGCAGGGTAAGGAGTTGGTCTGCCACTCCCCCATAGGCCTCGGGAATGCGTGCGCCTTTCCATGAGGAGAAATCCAACCCACGGAGTTCATCCAGGGTGTGCTCCGCGACTGGCCCCGTACCGGTGGAGGTCCTGTCCAGGTTGGCGTCGTGCAGCAGCACAACGTGTTGGTCCCGGGTCAGGTGGACATCGCATTCCACACCATCGGCACCCTCGTCAATGGCCTTCAGGTAAGCGGCACGGGTGTGCTCGGCGAAGGCCGCGCTGGCACCTCGATGGGCGTAGACCTTGGGCCGGCTTGGGGTGGAGTCGTCGCTAGTCATGCAGACACGGTAGCCCACGCTGGTGCATGTACGGGGGCTACGCTGGGCTCATGCAGGTGAACTCTGAACAAATCCCAACCGAAGACGTCACCAACCCCGCCCGGCCAGCCCCGGCCACAGGTTCCGCTCCCGCGAAAGGACGTTCCGCCGTCGTCGGCCTTTCTGCCGGCGACATGGAAAAAGCGGCAGCGCTGCTCCGAATGAAACGGTTGGCGTTGGCGCTGCTGATCGCGATGGCCGTCATCTTTACGCTGGCGTTTGCGTTCCAGAAGCAGTATCCGTGGCTGGAATACGTCCGTGCAGCGGCCGAAGGCGGCATGGTGGGCGCCTTGGCTGACTGGTTCGCGGTGACGGCGCTGTTCAAGTACCCCATGGGCCTGAAAATCCCCCACACGGCCATCATTCCGCGCCGCAAGGACCAGATCGGCGAATCGCTCAGCGACTTCGTCGAAAGCAACTTCCTGTCCCAGGAAGTTGTGCAGGACAAGTTGGCCAGCATCGATATTGCCCGCAAGGCCGGCCGCTGGTTGTCCGCGCCGGGCGGCGCCGAACGTGTAGCCAAGGAAGGCGGCGCGATGATCCGCGGTGCCTTCACCGTCCTGAACGACGACGACGTGCAGGCAGTTATCGAGGGTATGGTCCGCAAGCACCTGCTCACCCCGCCTTGGGGACCGCCCGTTGGACGGATGGCCGAACGGATCTTCGCGGACGGGCACCACCACACGCTGGTTGACTTGTTGGTTGACCGTGCCGCCGACTGGGTGGACGCCAACCATGCCACGGTGAACCGGCTCGTCTCGGACCGCTCGCCTTTGTGGGTGCCGACGTTCGTGGACGGCCTGGTGGGCGACCGGGTGTACGTTGAACTCTCCAAATTTGTTCGGGCCGTACAAGCGGACCAGAACCACCAGGTCCGCCAGTCGATCGATGCGTACCTCACGGACCTGGCACAGGACCTGCAGCACGATCCCGCCATGATTGAGCGCGCTGAAAGCATCAAGGCGCAAATCCTGGGCGACCCCGAGGTCCGCGAACTGGCATCCCGCACATGGGGAACCGTGAAGACTGCGCTGCTCAACGCCGTCGACGATCCCGACAGCGAACTGAGCCTGCGCTTCAAGACCGCCGTCCGCGAGTTCGGTGCGCGCCTGGTCAACGACGACGAACTGGCCGGCAAGGTCAACGCGTGGATCGGTGATGCGGCCGGGTACCTGGTCAACACCTACCGTTCGGATATCGCCGGCGTCATCTCGGATACCGTGGCCCGTTGGGATGCCGAGGAAACGTCACAGAAGATCGAACTGCAGGTGGGCAAGGACCTCCAGTACATCCGGATCAATGGAACCGTGGTTGGTGCGCTGGCCGGGTTGGCGATCTTCACGGTGGCGCATCTGCTGTTCGGTTAGGGGCACTGGAGCTATCCAGTGGGCCTTGGTACCTTCAACGCATGCCTATCAAACTTGAGAACGTCGGTATTGCGGTTCGGGATCTCGAAGAAACCATCGCGTTCTTCACGGACCTCGGCCTCACAGTGCTGGGCCGTGACACAGTCAGCGGTGAGTGGGCCGACACTGCCGTGGGGCTGGATGGCAACCACGCAAAAATTGCGGTGCTCCAGACCCCGGATGGCAACGGGCAACTGGAGCTTTTCGAATACATCCACCCTGACGCGATCGAAACCAACCCGACTCTTCCCAACGAGATCGGAATGCACCGGGTGGCCTTCTCGGTGGACGATATCGATCACGCGCTGGACATAGCTGCGAAGCATGGATGCCACCCCCTGCGGGGCGTGGCGACCTACGGCGACGTCTACAAACTCACCTATCTCCGCGGCCCCAGCGGGATTTTGGTCATGCTGGCCCAGAAACTCCAAGGCTGAGACCGGGGCGGGCACAATGTTGCACTGCAGGAAGGAGGCCCTTCCATGCTGAAGCAACTTGCTGAGGGCGTTCTGGTTCACGAGAGCGAATTCATCCAGAGCAATTGCACCGTGGTTCAAGGCCGGGACGGGGTGCTGCTGATCGACCCCGGGATCACTGCCAACGAAATGGCGGCGATCGCGAAGGACCTTCGCTGGCTGGGCCAACCGGTGGTTGCAGGCTTTTCCACACATCCTGATTGGGACCACGTGCTGTGGCACCCCGATTTTGGTGATCCGCCCCGGTACGGAACGTCCCGATGCGCGGCTTCCATCCAGGATGTCCTGTCCAACGCGGACTGGAAGGAACAGGTGGCCGAAGGGCTGCCGCCGGAGCACGCCGACGATATCCCGATGGACTTGCTCGGGCTCATCACCGGACTGCCGGCAGAGACCCCGCACATTCCTTGGGATGGCCCCGCAGTCCGCATCCTGGAGCATCAGGCCCATGCGCCCGGACATGCGGCGCTGTTGATCGAGGGAGCCGGCGTCCTGGTGGCGGGCGACATGCTTTCCGACATCCTGATGCCGTTCCTCGACCTGCAGGCAGCGGATCCCCTGGACGACTACCTCCACGCTTTGCGGCTCTTCGAGTCGGTGGCCGACGACGTTGTTGCCGTCATCCCCGGCCACGGCTCGGTGGGCGGATCCGTGCAACTGGGGGAACGGGTCAGCATGGATCGCGCGTACGCGCAGGCGCTCAGAGATGGCCGGGAACCCGACGATCCCCGCATCGGCCCCTCGGCCCCGTTGGAATGGCTGGCTGACGTACATGGTTGGCAGATGCAGCAACTGGCCGCGAAACGGCAAGGATAGGTTCAGGGCAGGATCCGACGACACAGAATCAAGTCGGCGATAGGAGGCGGCACGGCGGCCTTAGATGGTCCTCTGGCGAGCAGTTTCCCAAAGCCAGCCCATCGCGAGAAAATCGATATCGCGCTTTCTCAGCCGAGCAGATGCACCATCTGTCCCGGTCTTGCCTGGCCGATCAAGTCCAGGTCCTCGTCGCGGACCACCGCTATCACGGGGGACCCGGCAGTTGGCGGGTGGCCGGCCAACGCAATGACGGGAAGGCCCGACGGCGGCAAGAGGACCAAGCCTGCTTCCAGCGGTTGTGGTTGGGGTACCTGAGTCGCGCCGCCCTCCCTCGGAGCGACCTCAAGAGGCCGCCCCGCCAGTCGCGCACCTGCCCGGTCCGACTCCGGCGAGAGAATCCAAGGTTCGCTGGTCAACCGAAGCCAACTGCCGGCGTCGTCATTCCTGGCCTGGGGCCCCCGCGTAACCCTGGCGACCACCGGTCGTTCCGGATCCAGCGCACGCCGGGCGGGATGATTGAGCTCGGGGAAGCCGTGGCCGTGCGGCCGTCCGAACGTCACCGAAGCACCGGCCCGCAAGGGTGCAGTCCCAGCTTCCACGCCGCCCTGAACAGCTACGTAATACCGAATGCCAAACAGCGCGGGACCGAATTCCAGCACTGCCCCCGGGGCCACCCGGACCGCCTTGTTCAGGGGAAGTTCAGAGCCGTTGAGCGTCACCATGCCCTCGGCACCTGTAACTGCCACGGCTGACCCTGTCACGAACCTCAGCTTGAGCCCGCCCAGCAGCACCTCAAGCCCGGCTGAGGTGTCCGGATTGCCGAGCAGGGTGTTGGCGAGGTACATGGACGCGCGGTCCAAGGCGTGGTCGGGCTCGACAGCAAGTGTCAACGTCCCCGGATCCGTCACGACTGCACTCATCAGGCAAACCCTCCTTAAGGATCCAGACCTATGCGAACGCTTCAATCTGAACGCCGGCCTGGTCAAGGCCCTCCCGGACAGCGGCAGCCATGGTGACGGCGCCGGGCGTATCCCCGTGGATGCACAGCGAATCGGCCTGCACCGGCACCACGGTTCCGTCGATGGCCAGCACTTCCTTGCGCGTTGCCAGCCGCACGGCCTGTGCCACCACGGCGGCCTGGTCATGGAGAACTGCACCTTCCTGGGTGCGGGGTACCAGCGTGCCGTCCGGCAGGTAGGCCCTGTCCACGAACGCCTCGCGGAACACCGGATGACCGGATTGTTCGGCGAGTGTCAGCCATGCCGAGCCCGGCAGGCCAAGCACAGGCAGCCCGGGATCGTACGCGTGGACGGCGGCTACCACGGCCTCGGCCTGCTCTTCATCACGGACGATCCTGTTGTAGAGGGCGCCGTGCGGTTTCACATAATCCACCGAGGCTCCCACCGCGTGGGCCATGCCATCGAGTGCACCAAGTTGGTAGAGCACATCGCCGAAGAGTTCGTCGAACGTCATGTCCAAGGAACGCCGCCCGAAGCCAGCCAGGTCCCTGTATCCCACGTGGGCTCCAACGCGGACGTCCAGTTCAAAGGCCGCGCGGCAGCTGTCCAGCATGGTGAGGGGATCGCCTGCGTGGAAGCCGCAGGCCACATTGGCGCTGGTCACGATGCGGAACATCGATGCGTCGTCTCCCATGGTCCATGAGCCGAAAGACTCCCCGAGGTCAGCGTTCAGGTCCACTGCTACCGCCTTCCAGCGTTGTGTTGATCAGGGCGTTTTTGGGTGCGTTCGGGAGCAATTCGCCCGGGACGGTGTCCGGCAGCGGGCCGAACGCATCCTTGGCGGTGGACACCACGGCACGCCCCATCATCAGGTTGCCCGCACCACCTACCACGGCACCTACGCCGAACGGCAGGGCGCGGCCCAGGAATGCGGAACCTTGCCGCTTCACCAGGCTCTTGAGGAATGCCCGCTGGATGGTGTCACGGATGACCCCGAAGCCGCTGCCGGGAATCTTCTTGGTCAGCGTCCTGCCCCACGCGTTGGTGACGCCCTTGCCGCGCCCCAAAGACTGTCCGCTCAGTGCCCCGAGCATGGAAGTACCTTCCTCGCCCAACATGATGGCCATGACCATGGTCTGCGCCCGCACCGGGTCAGTCAGGCGGATGCCATGGAGTTCGGCCAGGGACGACGCGTACAGCGCGGTTGTCTCCAGGAAGCCCACTGTTGCGAGCGCGGAAAGTCCCAGCGACGCGGCGGTTCCAATACCGGGCACGACGGCGGTAGCACCCACCGCTGCTCCCCCGCCGGAGATGGCCAGCAGGTAGTGGCGCTCCAGTTTCGCGGCGAGCTGGGCCGGTGAGTCGTTAGGGTGCCGGCGTTGCAGCCTGCGGAGGTTGGCCAGGACGAGTGGACGCTGGACTTCCACCGCTTTCAGCAAGACGTTGTGCACTCCGGGCTTGGTGTTGCCTTGCTCGTCAAACACAGCGTTGTGGGCTGTTTCCTGGGCGATTTTCACCGCCGGGTTGGGTCGCTTTGGCATCTTCACCTCTCCTTGGCAGTTAGTCGTTTCACGGGAACTGCTGGATTCAGCCTATGCCACGCCCCTGACATGCTGGACCCGCAAATGGCCCTATGTGGACAGGATTCCGCGCAGAGCGCACACCACAGGGGAGCTCCGGCGGAGGGTGACCTCCTCCCGCTCGCCGTTCCGGTGCCCCGGGCGCCGGCCACAGCACAAACCCCGCCTTCCACAGTGTCATCGCACAGGTTTAGGCTGGTGGGATGGCCGCGTTGAGGGCGCTGCGTCCCTTTGCACACCGGGAATTCCGGGTGCTGATTTCTGCGCTGTCCATCTCCATCTTCGGATCCGGTATGTGGGCAGTGGCGATGGTCTATGAAGTGATCCACCTCGGCGGCGGCCCGCTGGAGTTGTCGCTGGTTGCTACGGCCGCCAGCGTCGGTTTGGTGGGGTTCGTTCTGGCGGGCGGCATCGCGGCTGACAGGCTGCCGCAGCGGCTGCTGATCATCGCGGTGGAAGGCGCCAACCTGGCCGTCATCGCCACGGTGACGGCGCTGGCCATGCTCAATGTCCTGCAACTGTGGCACCTGGCCATCGGCGCCTTCGTCCTGGGCGTTGGACAGGCGTTCTTCTTCCCCGCCTACTCGGCCATCCTGCCGCGCATCCTGCCTGCTGATGATCTCCTGGCAGCCAATGGCTTGGAAGGTACTGTGCGGCCGGTTCTGCAGCAGGCCGCCGGCCCAGCCCTTGCGGGGATCCTGGTGGCTGCACTGTCTCCGGCACACGCTGTCGCAGGGGTTGCTGTCTGCCATTTGCTGGCGTTCGGGATCGTGAACTTCCTTAGCCGCCAAACGTTCGGTCCGTCCTCCCCCGATCCTGGCGGGCCACCGGCAAAGTCATCCCTCTTCAAGGACCTCCGGGAAGGATTCAGCTACACCATCCGCACCCCGTGGCTGCTGTGGACGCTGATGTGGGCATGCCTGTCCGTACTGTTCCTGATCGGTCCAATCGAGGTCCTGCTTCCCTTCGTGGTCCAGGACCAGTTGGGAGGCGATTCGAGGATGTTTGGCTTCCTGCTGGCCATCATGGGAGTCGGCAGCGCCATAGCTGCACTGGCAACGGCATCCTTACGCCTCCCCCGGCGCTACCTGACGGTGATGGTGGTGACATGGGGTTTGGGGAGCCTGCCGGTTGCCGCTATTGGTTTCATGGACAGCTTCTGGATGCTCGGTGCTGCCATGCTCATCTTCGGAGTCACAGAGGGCATCGGGACAGTCATCTGGGGCACGTTGCTGCAACGGCGCGTGCCACGACATTTGCTGGGCCGGATTTCCAGTTTGGACTTTTTTGTTTCCTTGGCTCTGATGCCGGTTTCCATGGCTCTGGCCGGCCCGGTTGCGGAGGTTGTTCCCCTCTGGCTGATCTTCTTTATCGGTGGTTTGGCGTGCCCCATCATGGCCTTCGTGGCGCTCTTCGCAGCACGAATGATGACTGATGAGATCGAGAACCCCTTGACCTCCGGTGCCGAGGATCCGGAATCTGCAGACACGCAGCCAGACTCTGTGTAGCGTGTGCAGTACCTCAGGAAGGACACATCCATGGCCGCTGGAATCAAAGACGATCCCTGGCAACTCACCACTGCCCCGGGATCCTCCGACTACACCATGTACAAGGACGACGCCGCAGATCCGCCTGCCCTTGTTTGCCAGGTGGGTTCCACCAAGTTGCTTTACCAGCTGCGCGCCATAGAGGACCTCCATGCATGGCTCGTGGAACAAGGCGATTGGGTTCCCCTGGGTGCCGCTGACGAAGGCAAGGACGCCGCCCCCGGAACCGTCGAAGCCTGGGGTCGCAGCGAAAGCAACCCTGTGGGTGGCTGGTACGGGCTTCGCAAGGGTTACCGTGGCAGGTTCGGCATGTACATGCCGCCGCTGCTAGAGGCGCTCGGTTTGGCTGAGCTCACCCACGAGAAGCGGAACAACACCATGCGGGCCATCACGCGGTAGGACTGCCGGACCATCAATCGTTTGGTTGACCTTGTGCCCGGGAAGCGAAGATGTTCAGGCCCAGGACGCGGGAGAGATACGCTGTGGCCTGCTGGCCACGAACGCTGTTGCCGGCGGGATCGAGCCGCGGAGAGAAGGCCCCGATTCCGGCCTTCCCGGGAGACACGGTCAGCAGGCCGCCGGACACTCCGGACTTACCCGGAAGGCCGATCTCGAACAACCATTCCCCCGACCTTTCGTACAGCCCGTTTGCTGCAAGGATCGCCAGGGTGTCCCGGCAGACGTCAGCTGAGACCACCCGCGTGCCTGTCACAGGGTTGACGCCGCCATCGGCGAGTGTGGCGCCCATGGTGGCAAGGTCGCGGGCACTGACCCGGAGTGCGCATTGTTTGGTATAGACGTCCACCACTTCCATCGGATCGCGAGCGATCCTCCCGTAGCTTTCCAATAGGCGGGCAATGGCACGGTTGCGGGTGTTGGTGGCTGCCTCGGACCGGCACACCTCCTCATCCAGCACCAGGTCCCGACCCGCGAAAGCCGATAGTCCTGAGTGAATGGCCTCCCATTGCTCATCGGGAGTACTGCCGGGCATCAGTGCTGTGGTGGCCAGGGCACCCGCGTTAACCATGGGGTTCATGGGATGGCCGTCGTTGAGCTCAAGGGCAATCACGGAGTTGAACGCCAGGCCGGTGTTGTTGACGCCCACAAGGCCTGCCAAAGCGGCATGGCCAAATTCCCCACAGACCAAGGCGTAAACGAAAGCCTTGGAAATGGACTGTATGGAAAACTCCACGTTCGCGTCGCCGGCCGCATGCACTCCGCCGTCCACCTCCACCAAGCAGACGCCGAAGAGTTCCGGATCGGCATGTGCCAAGGCAGGAATGTAGTCTGCGACAGCACCGTCCTTGCACGCACGATTCCGGCTATGCGATTCGACGACCAGCGAATCAACCTGCTCCCAGCCGGGCAATGTTCCTGTGGAGACCGACTGCTCCACGCCTTCAACATTCGAATCCAACACGGCTGCCCCCAAAGGTTGGCTTATAAACCCTGATCGTGAGACACCTGCTATTTGCCGGGGGCAAGCGTGCCGAGATCATCCCCGCCCTGGCCGAATACTGCCAGCTTTCCGTCTTCCTGGATCTTGGCGGTCACGGCATTCGACAGCCACGTGTCAACGCCCTCACAAGCCATGCGAGTGGACGAGAAACCCCCGAACGTGATGGTTTTGCCGTCTTCTTTCCAGGAGCCGACCAGCCTGTTGCAACCGTCAGTTCCCGTGGCGCTGCCGTCGGACTTCATATCGAGGGACGGTTGCTTGGCATCGCTGGTGTCGCCCCAGACTCCGACGAATGGACTGGTGCCGCTTCCCGCACAGCCTGCCAGAAAAGAAGCAGCAACGAAGGCCAGGGAAACAGTGCGAATAATGCGGGTCTGGGTCTGCGCCATGCGGTCAGTTTAGGTTTACATCTCCGGAATTCACCAGAGCTTGGGCAAACTGCCTACAAACACCTAATTGCGCTCACAATTCGGCCGTAGAAAAGGATCGTGCGGTCGATCGCGACTCAGACGACCGACCGCACTAGCCCCGTTTTACGCAGCGACGGCGCCCCGGGCGGGCCCCAGAACCCGCCACACCCATCGCTGCTAACTCCGTCGATGAACCGCAACGCAGCCGAAAAGGGCAACGGCGCATTCCGCAGTTCAGCGACATGGGCACTGAATATGTGCTCTGACCTGCGTAAACGTGACGCGGTGTTTCAAAAATTGTTTTCGGGCGCGCAATCTGGCAACGCCGTCGCCCTTGACGCACGCTCTCCCGGGTACACCACGGCTTTGAGCTGGCCGGGCTGTTTGCCGGCCTTGAGTGCGGCTTCGGACTCGGAGAGGGCAAACTTGCCGGTGACCAGGACATCCAGGTTCACTCTGCCGTCTGCGAGCAGTTGGATGGCAAGGGGCCAGGTGTTGGTGTAGCGGAACACGCCGGAGAGCCAGATCTCGCGGTTCTGGATGTAGGAAACGGGCAGTTCGACGTCGTCTGCGCCGAGTCCCACCAAGATCACCCGGCCTGCGGGCCCCACTGCTTTGATGCCGGAACGGACAGCTTGAGGTGCGCCGGAAGCGTCAATGAAGGCATCGACGTCGAGCCCTTCCACGGTGTCCGTCAGCGCGTTCAGCGCGTGGGTGGCGCCGTGTTCCAAGGCGAAGGCGAGGCGGTCCCCGGCGATGTCCGTGACATATATTTCGCTTGCGCCAAAGGCCCGGGCGGCCTGCGCGGCGATGATGCCGATGGGGCCGGCGCCGGCAATCAGGACCCGGCTGCCGGGCTTGATTTCAGCGCGTTCGCACGCCCAGAGCCCTACCGAGAGCGGCTCGATCAGGGCAGCGGCTTCGTCGCTGACGTTGTCCGGGATGTCGTGCGCGAAGTCGCTTTGGATGGTGACGTACTCGGCGAAAGCACCGTCCACGGGAGGGGTCGCGTAGAACTCCATTTCGGGGCAGAGGTTGTAGCGTCCTGCCTTGCACTGCTTGCAGGTCCGGCACGGGCGTTGCGGCTCGACGGCAACTCTGGCACCAATGCGGGCCGGGTCCACGGAACTTCCGACGGCGGCAATCCGCCCCGCGAGTTCGTGGCCGAGGATCAAGGGGTGGTCCACCACGTAATCGCCGATCCGGCCGTGCTCGTAGTAGTGCACGTCGCTTCCGCAGACTCCGACGGCGGATACCTGCACCAGGACTTGATCGGCTTCGAGGTGCGGGATGGGCAGGGTTTCCATGGTCATCTCGCCTTGGCGCTGCAGGATGGCCGCACGCATGGTGGCCGGCAGCCCGGGCTGGTTGGGCAGAGGGGCTTGAGTGGTTGAGGTTGTCATGATGAAAGTCCTTGGAGTTGGTTTCTTGACCGCGCTGAATTACTTGACCGCGCCGAGCGAGAGGCCCTGGACGAGCTTGTCCTGCGCCGCGAATCCGGCGAACAGTACAGGGAGCGAAATGACGACGGCGGCCGCGCAGACTTTCGCGAGGAAGAGGCCCTGGCTGGAGACGAATCCGGTCAGGAACACGGGGGCCGTGCCGGCGACAACGCCTGTGAGCACCCGGGCCAAGAGCAGTTCGTTCCAGCTGAAGATGAAGCAGATCAGGGCTGTGGCGGCGATGCCCGGCATTGCCACTGGTGCGATCACCTTGCGGAGCGTGAGGATCAGGTTGGCGCCGTCGATCTGTGCCGCTTCCAGCATTTCGACGGGGACTTCGGCGAGGAAGGACCGCATCATCCACACGGCGATGGGCAGGTTCATGGACGTGTACATGAGGATCAGGAACCAGATGTTGTCCAGTGCGCCCACTGTCTTGGCGAAAAGGTAGAGCGGCAGGATAGCTGCCACCACCGGCATCATCTTCGTGGAGAGGAAGAAGAACATGACGTCCGTCCACTTCTTCACCGGCCGGATGGACAGGGCATACGCGGCGGGAATGGCCAGGGCGAGCACCAGTACCGTGGACAGGATGGAGGCGGTGGCGGAGTTGATCAGCGACGGCCACGGGCTCACGCCTGAGGCCTCCCCGAAGAACTCCTTGTAGGCATCCAGGGTGAGATTGGCAGCCACGGATGGCGGGTTGGTGGCGGCGTCCGTCTCGGAGTGGAACGAGGTCAGGATCATCCAGAGGACGGGTGTGGCAAAGAGCAATGCCAGCAGCCAGGCTGTGATGCCGGCGGCCGTGTTGTTTCGCGTTGGATCCATCCGGGATTTGCCGCGACGTCGGACAACGGCGGGCGCGCTCGATTTTTCAGGCGTCGTGCGGGCTGCGGCGGGACTGAGGGTGCTCATCGTGCTGCCTCCTTCTTGAAGAGCGAGAAAACGGTGCGGAGGGCGAACGTCGCCACGAGGATGGTGCCAATGACCACCACGACGCCGGCAGCGGAGGCCAGCCCGTACTCATTGGCGTAGTAGAACGTCTGGTAAATCGCGTACGGAAGATTCGCGGTACCCAAGCCACCCGACGTCAGGGTGAAAACGGCGTCGAAATTCTGAACGATGTAGATCGCGCCCAGGAGGCCGCCGAGTTCCAGGTACTGGCGCAGGTGCGGGAGCGTCAGGTGCCGGAAGATGGCCCACGGCGTGGCGCCGTCCATCTGGGCTGCCTCCACGGTATCCATGGGCCTCGACTGCAGGCCTGCCAGCAGAATCAGCATCATGAACGGAGTCCACTGCCACACCAGCGAGATGATGACGGCCATCAGCGGTGCTTGCGACAGCAGGTCCAGCTGCGGAGGAGTATCGCTGCCAAACAGGGACCAGGTCCACGTCAGGACGCCATTGATCAGCCCGTAGGTGGGGTTGAGCAGTGCGTGCTTCCAAATCAGGGCAAGCGGCCACGGGCACTACCAGGAACGGTGCAATCAGCAGCGTCCTTGCCAAGCCGCGTCCGATGAACTTCTTATCCAACAGCAGCGCCAGTCCCAGGCCGATGACCAGACTCGCCAGGACCACGGCCACCGTGAGGAGGATGGTAGTGAAGATTGCCTGGCGGAGATCGGGATCGGTGAGGACCGTGACGTAGTTCTCGAAGCCAGCAAAGCCGGTGGTGCCGGGGCTCAGGCTGTTCCAGTTCAGGAACGAGATGATCAGGGTCACCACGAACGGCAGTTGCGTGACGATGATGAGGAAGATGAGGGCAGGAAGCAGCGGCGCGCGCCGTGCCCAGGCCAGGGCGCGTTCCCGCGATGCTTTGTTTCGTGAAGGTTTGGCAGTGGCATGTCCCGGGCGGGAGATGCGCGCCGTTGCGGTAGTCATGATGTTCTCCTGCGGTTTCCGTTATTGCTTCTTCTTGTATTTGTCGCCAACCTTTTGCGCGGCCTCCTGGCCCTTGGCCAGCGCATCGGCCACGCTCCCTTGACCGGCGATTGCAGAGCTCACGCCTTGGGAGACATTGGTGCCAAGCGCGGCGAACTCGGGGATGCCGACAAACTGGATGCCGACGGCGGGCCGCTCCTGGAGGCCGGGGTTCTTCGGGTCTGCATTCTCAATGGCGAAACGTTCGGCTTCGAAGAACGGGGCTGCGTCCTGGAAGTCGGCGTTCTCATACGTGGAGATGCGCTTGCCCGAGGGCACCTTGGCCCAACCGAGTTCGGAGGCCACCAGTTCTTCGTATTCCTTGGAGCTGGCCCACGCGATGAACTTCTCAGCGGAGTCCTTTTTCTTTGAAGCCGCCTGCAGGGCCCAGGACCACGTCCACAACCAACCGGAGGATGCGGTTTCCTTCACCGGTGCCTGGGCGTAACCGATCTTGCCCTTCACCGGGGAAGCTTCAGCCTCCAGCGCGCCGGCAGCCGACGTGGCGTCGTACCACATGGCCACTTTGCTTTGGGTGAGGTTGTTCAGGCATTCGGTGAAGCCCGCCTGGGCTGCACCGGCCTGACCATGTTCCCGCACCAGCTTGGTGTAGAACTCTGTTGCTTCAGTGAATTCGGGCGAGTTGACCTTGGCGTTCCAGTCTTTGTCGAACCACGTACCGCCGAAGGTGTTGACCACCGTTGTCAGCGGCGCGAAGACCTGCCCCCACCCAGGCTGGCCCCGGAGGCAGATGCCCTTCATCCCTGGTTCCGCACCGTCTACTTTGGCGGCGAGCTGTGCCACTTCGTCCCAGGTGGGCTTGTCCGGCATGGTGAGGCCCTTGGCGTCGAAAACGTCCTTCCGGTACATCAGGAATGAGGATTCGCCATAGAACGGCTCACCGTAGAGCTTGCCGTCGGTGCCGGTGAGGGACGCGGTGTAGGCCGGGAGGATGTCGGCCTGATTGAACTCCGGGTCGTCCGCGACATCGTCAAGAGGCGCCAACCAGCCGTTGGCCGAGTAGAACGGGATCTCGTAGTTGGACAACGAGGCGACGTCGTACTGGCCGGCCTGGCTGGAGAACTCCTGGCTGATCTTTGCCCGGACATCGTTCTCCGGCAGCACCGTGTAGTTGACCCGGATGCCGGTCTCCTTGGTGAAGTTATCCGCAGTGAGCCTCTGCAGATCTTCCATCTGCGGGTTGTTGACCATGAGGACGCTGATGCTGTTCCGGTCACCAGCCCCTGTTCCGCCCGCTCCGGCACAGGCCGTGGCGGTGAGCGCGATGCACAGGGCGCCGGCTGCAAGGGCTGCCGCACGTGTATTTGGGCGCATTGAGGACTCCTTCGTTCTTCATGGGGGTGCGCAGTCTCCGCACTCCTACTACTGCGTGGAAGTACAAGACCTGGGCGGGGCATTCAGCCGGGATATCCGGGGAGCCTCGCTGTGTTCCTCAACACTAGGCGTGTGGGGTGGGACACAACTAGCGTCCTTGATGACGCATACTGATACTTATTTTCCCTGCTCCCCTGGAGGCCTCTGATGAGTCCAACCGATCCTGGAGACGGTGCAGCGACGCGGCTGGCACACCGTCTGGTGGGGATGCGCGCCAACCGCGAAGTGATTCCCGAAGATCCACATCATTCGGTCAGATGGCACGAACACGACTACCCCAGCCCTATAGCCCGCTGGAACTATCATCCCGAGTACGAGATCCACCTGATCCGCAAGGGCACCGGGAAGTTCATTGTGGGCGACCATATCGGCACCTTCGAGGCCGGCCACGTCGCGTTGGTCGGGGCCGGACTACCTCACGACTGGGTCAGCGACCTCGACCCAGGGGAAGTCCTTGAAAATCGCGATGCCGTGATCCAGTTCGACGGCAAATGGGTGGAGCAGGCTGCTGTACTGGTGCCCGAACTGACCGAGGTACTGCCGCTCCTGGAACAGTCGGCTCGTGGGATCGAATTCTTTGGCCAGACGGCACAAACGGCAGCCGCCTCCATTGAAGCCATGGGCGGCTCCAACGGATTGGAACGGCTGCGTCACCTGCTGGCCCTGTTCGCGATCCTCTCCCGGGCACCGGACCACGAACGCAAATACCTCGCCGACGAATGGTTCCGGCCGCAGTTGGACGGCCAGGCCGAAGCTGTGGTGGACATTGTCCTGGAGTACGTGTTCAGCAACCATGCCGGCAGCGTCTCCATGTCAGAGGCCGCAGCGATGGTGGGCATGGCCGAGCCCACGTTCTCCAAATACTTCAAACGTGCCACCGGGCAAAATTTCACGGACCTTGTCCGGAAGCTGCGGCTGGCCCATTCACGGCGCCTGCTGGAACGCACCGACAAGCCAGTATCGGACATTTGCTACGAGGTAGGCTTCAGCAACTTGTCCAACTTCAACCGTCAGTTCCTCAGGGAAACCGGCGAGACGCCGCGAAAATTCAGGCAACGGATGCAGGGCTAGCACCGAATGACTGCATCCACCCTGTTTAATGGGCCCCATGAGCACTGTGGACCCCATCGCCCTCAGGAAACTCCGCGCAAACAAACGCCCCGGTCCGGTCAGCATCGTGCTGGCGCTGGCCTTCCAATTCATCGGCGGACTCGCCGCAGGTTATGGCTGGCCGCACCTGGCCCTGTTGGAAGAGGTCGAACCGCCGGCATTGCCCATGATCGCGATCGTCTCAAGCATCCCGGTTTTGGTCCTGAGCTCCATCGCGTGGACTGCCGTGGCCATAAAGCACAGCAAACTCGGACTCGCCCTTGGTGGGACCTTGGCGTGGCTTGGCGCCTCGCTCGGAGTCGCAGCGATCGCGGTCCAGTCGGGCCTGACGCCGCTGCTCACCTGGGTGGGCGCCGGCTGCCTGGCCATTGCCTTGTTCCTCGGCATCCTGGGAATCATCGGCGCAAGGACCCGCAGGGCCATCGCGCACCGCGAAGCGATGGTGATGAGCACCGGCACCATGACGTCAGCGAGGGTCACCGACAAGGGCTACCTGTCCTTCAGCGACAGCGCCAAGATCCTCACTACTGTGACTTTCACTTTCCACGATGCGAACGGGACCCAACGCTGGGTCCAGCGCCCGCTGCTGATTACTGCCGCCGAGCCTGTAGTGGACGGCCAGGAGACCACTCTCTGGTACGACCCCCTGGACCCAGGCAATGACAAGAAGATCGTGGTGAAACTGGCCAAGGACATGCCGTTGCGCCGGCCCTGACCAACAAGGCCGCCTGAACCCGCGTCACTTTCAGCTGGTTCCGCCCACTTATCAGTGGACGGAAAAACTGCCAACGGATGCGCCCCAGGAGCAAGAAATGAACTCACCCCACGGAATGGCCATGACGGCCGCCTTTGTGTTGCCCGAAGCGCCGGACTTCCGCCTGTTGTTCATGGCAGGACTGGTGTTCCTGGCGGGTCTAGCCGGTACGGGCAGCGTCCTGCTGCTCCTGCTGTTCGCACCCATCATCAGTTTGGCCCTCATGGGCCGTGGCTATCAACGCAAGGTTGCCGCGACGACTCCCGGCACCCGCTTAGCAGCAGCACGGCCGCAGTGGCTGCGACGATCAGACCGATCCCGGCCCACTGCCCCACGGCAAGGTCCTGATGCAGGGCTACGGCACCGATGATCGCGGCAAACACTGGGTTGATGCTTATGAGGACGCCAGGATTCCGGCACCACCGCGCGAGCGTGAGCAGATTGTGGAACTGCTGAGGGGGCTGTACCGCTGGTTTCAGTCTTCGAAGCGCAGATGGCTTTCGGTGCTGCCGCTCAAGTGCGCGATGATGTCCGTTGCGACGGCATGCAGTTTCTTGTTCCTGTGGCTCGAGGCCTTGGTCAGGAACTCGAAGGCCTCGTCCTGGCTGCAACGGTTCTGGGCCATAATGACGCCGCAGGCAAGGTCAATGACAGTCCTGGAGGACATCGCCGTCTTCAGGTCCGCGTTCAGTTGCTCCACGGTTTCGATCCTGATGGCCAGACGCAGGGTACTTCCCGTGACCTCCGTAAACGAGGCAGCTTCGGCTATCACAGCATCAGTGAATGTACCCGCCTTTGGGGCGAAGAAGTTGATGACCGCCTGGGATGTCTCACCCAGGGCCATCGGTACACCCAAGGCACTGTGGATACCTTCTGCAGCCAAAGCCCGGCTGTACTCCGGCCAGTTGGTGTCGGTGGCAACGTCTGCCAGAAGCACCGGACGGCCGGCGTCCAACGCTTCCAGACAGGGGCCCTGCCCAAGGGCCTGTTCAATCTTGTCCAGCTGAATTGCCCTCTCACTGCTACCTGCAACAGTGGAGGTCCGTTTGCGGCGACGCAGTGTGAGGGCACAATCGATGTTCTCCCCGGCCACTTTGCTCATTGCGTCGGAGGCGAAGCCAGTCACGCCGTTCAAAATTCCGTGGATGTCTGAGCTGCCGACTACCAATTCGTGCAGGCTTCGGATGTGTTCGGCATTGTCCATGGGTTCCATGGGCCTAATCGTAGGAAGAGTTCGGCCTCCCGTCACCTGTTGCCGGGTAAACCACCTTCCTGGAGGACGACACTCCCGGACATCAGCACCGCTGGGATGCCCAGCACATCGCCTCGTTCGTTTTCCCTTTGGTGATCTACGCCGTGGGCGGCGTCCTGATCGTTATATCCCTTCCGGCCGGTTTGGTGGTGGTGGCCCTCGGAACGATCATCGCGCTGATCGGTGCGGTGGTTTTTTCGTGGGTGGCCCTGGTGGAGATACTGCGCTGACAAAGCGAACGACGACGGGAAGTCCCGTCGTCGTTCGCTTGGCGTTGAGTCTTTCAGTCAGCTTTTCCAGCCAACGCCACCAGCACGCCGGCGGTGGCAAAGAACTTGTTGCTGCCGAGATCGCGCACCGTCTTGATGCCCAGCCCTGCAAGTAATTCATCGTGTTTTTCGGTCAGTCCGGCAAGCGCCGACGGCGGTGCGGCGAGGACTTCGTCCAGGCTTGCATTTTCGTAGGATTTGTCGAGTGCTTTGCCCAATTCAACAGAAACAGCCAAGGCTTTTCCTTTCATCGATACAGAACAATTACAAACGTGCAGAACATGAAACAACAGCATTATTACCAAGCAGCCTGCGGACCCTCCCGGGGGAATTGTCAATTTGAGCCGCCTAACGATCAAGATAGCCCACAATGGCGCAAATTTGTTGGCCTCTGAACCATAAATTGCCCAGGCATGCGTGAACCGGGTCGCTGGCCGCGCCACCCTGCTGCCTTGGGAAGCCCGCCATACGGGGGAACGTTAAGAGCGCGTCAAGATTTGGGGCCGCCGCGTTAAGGAACCGTAAGGAACGCCTTTTGGCCACTTTCACGGGGGTTGACTGACATCAGCCCCGCGAACGGGGCGCGGATGAAAGGACGTTCCAATGGCCGACGTGGCTGTTGTGGCGATTCTCGTGGTGAGCATGGGAATCGTGATGTGGGTGGCCCACCTTTTGGGCAAAATGATCGACGGCGAGGGCCCGGTGAGCGGGCAATGAACCTGGACGCCATCATGTGGGTTGCGTTGTTCATCGTGGGCCTGGCCATGACCGGGTACTTGCTGGCTGTGTTGCTTCACCCGGAAAAGTGGTGACGGCAAGTGGTTTTCAGCACGGCAGCATTCATCACCCAAATAGTTGTCCTTCTCCTCGCGTTGCTTCTGTTGCACAAGCCCTTGGGCCTCTACATGGAACGCGTTTTCGCGGGGAGCACGCATTCCAGGTTGGAGCGGGTGTTCTACCGGCTCGCGGGGGTGGACGTCGGAACTGAACAGAGCTGGTCTGTGTATCTGCGCAGCGTTCTGGTCTTTTCGGCCGTTTCCATCCTGGCTATCTTTGCCCTGCAGCGGCTTCAGGGTCTGCTGCCCGGGAGCAACGGGCTTCCGGGCGTAGATCCGTGGATCGCCATGAACACGGCCATCTCCTTTGTCACCAACACCAACTGGCAAACGTACGTGCCTGAGGCCACCGTGGGCACCTTCGTCCAGATGTGCCTCCTGGCAGTGCAGAATTTCCTCTCCGCCGCAGTTGGAATCGTGGTGGCCGTGGCCTTGATCCGCGGCATCGTGCGGACAAAGACGGACCGTTTGGGTAACTTCTGGGTTGATGTCACCCGGGCATCTTTCCGGCTCCTGCTGCCCATCGCCGCAGTGGGCGCCATCGCGTTGGTGATGGGCGGCGTCGTACAGAATTTCTGGTCCACCGAGGTTGCCAACCAAGCCACGGGGGTCACCCAGGTGATACCTGGCGGACCGGTAGCCTCCCAGGAGGCCATCAAGGTCCTGGGCACCAACGGCGGCGGCTACTTCAACGCCAACTCCGCCCACCCCTTCGAGAATCCAAGTGTCTTCACCAGCCTGTTCCAGGTGTTCCTGATCCTGCTCATCCCTTCCGCCCTTCCCTATACCTACGGAAGGATGGTCGGCGACCGGCGCCAAGGCTTCACCGTTGCCGGCGTCATGGCCGCTCTTTGGCTGACCTCCACTGCCCTGATGGGCTGGGCGGTCGCGTCGGGCCAAGGGGCTGCATCGTCGGCGGCCGGAGGCTTGGGTGAAGGCTTCGAACAACGCCTGGGGCCAGCCGCAAGCTCCATCTTCGCCGCGTCCACCACCCTCACCTCCACCGGAGCGGTGAATGTGGCCCATGATTCCCTTCCCCCTCTCGCGGGCGGAATCGCCATGGTGAACATGATGCTGGGCGAGGTGGCCCCCGGAGGCACCGGTTCCGGACTGTACGGCATGCTGATCCTGGCGATTATCGCCGTCTTCATCGCAGGCCTGATGGTCGGCCGGACGCCGGAGTTCCTGGGCAAGAAGATCGGCCCGCGGGAAATGAAGCTCGCGGCCCTCTACATCCTGGTGACCCCCACCCTGGTGCTGGTCCTGGCAGGCATCACAGCGCTGCTCCCTGACGTCATGGCCAACGCGCCGGCGGCCGGACCCCACCAGTTCAGTGAGTTGCTGTATGCCTTCACCTCAGGCGCCAACAACAACGGTTCAGCTTTCGGTGGTATCACCAGCTCCGGACCGTATCTGTCCGTGATGCTCGGAATTGCCATGTTGCTGGGTCGCTTCCTCCCGATCGTCCTGGTCCTGGCACTGGCCGGGTCCTTGGCGCGGCAACGGAAGATCCCCGCATCAGCGGGAACCGTGCCAACCCACGGAGGGCTCTTCGGATCACTCCTCCTCAGCGTCACCGTGATCATGACGGCCCTCAGCTACTTCCCTGCCCTCGCCCTGGGCCCACTCGCAGAAGGACTTATCAAATGACCCGGTCCAGCACGGCTACAGCCGCGGACACGTCAGCACTCACCTACGCTGACGGCAACCCACTCGGAACACCCGGGGAACACAAACACCACACCAAGGCTCCGGCGAAACTCAATGCCGCCACTCTCCGCGCGGCCCTGCCGGTGGCGTTCAAAAAGCTGGATCCCCGGCAGATGGTCCATTCGCCCGTCATGTTCGTGGTGCTGGTGGGAGCCGCCGCCTGCACCTTGATTTGTGTGTTCAAACCGGCAGTCTTTGGCATTGTTGTCACGGCGTGGCTTTGGCTGACGGTCCTGTTCGGCACCCTGTCCGAGGCCATCGCCGAGGGCCGGGGGAAAGCCCAGGCGGACAGCCTCCGCGCCAGCCGCAAGGGCGTCCTGGCCCGCCTGCGGCTGGACGATGGAACCACCAAGGAAGTGGCCGGCACGGACCTCAAGCTCAACGACGTCGTCATCTGCGAAGCGGGTGACGTTATCCCCTCCGACGGCGAAATCATCGAAGGCCTAGCAAGCGTGGACGAGTCCACCATCACGGGCGAGTCAGCACCGGTCATCCGGGAGTCCGGCGGTGACCGTTCGTCAGTGACCGGCGGTACCAAGGTTTTGTCGGACCGGATCTTGGTCCGCATCACGGCTGAACCCGGAGCTACGTTCATTGACCGGATGATCAAACTCGTTGAGGGAGCCGTCCGTCAAAAGACTCCCAATGAGATCGCCCTGCACGTGCTCCTGGTTTCGTTGACCATCGTGTTCCTGGTGGTCACCATGACCCTGGCCCCGCTCGCGTCGCTGGCGGGAGCAACACCGTCGCCGATCGTCCTGGTCGCCCTCCTGGTTTGCCTCATTCCCACCACCATTGGCGCCCTGGTTCCGGCTATCGGCATCGCCGGCATGGACCGACTGGTCCAACACAACGTGCTGGCGACCTCCGGGCGGGCAGTGGAAACTGCCGGTGACATCACCACATTGCTGCTGGATAAGACGGGCACCATCACCTACGGCAACAGGCGGGCGGTCAACTTCTTCCCGGCCAACGACGTGGAACGCCACGAACTCATCACCGCGGCCCGGTTGTCCAGCCTCGCGGATGAAACCCCTGAGGGCCGCTCCATTGTGGAACTCGCCAACGACAAAGGCGTGGACGGCCCGGAGCTTGACCACCTCCGTAAGGACTCCAAGGACATCAGCATCGTGGAGTTCACGGCCAGCACACGCATGAGCGGGCTGGACGTCGACGGGCGCCTGATCCGCAAAGGCGCCGCGGCCGCCGTCGAACGCTTCGTCGCCGAAGCCGGTGGGCGCATGCCTGCAGAAGTCCAGCGTCGAGTGCAGGAAATCTCCGCCGAGGGCGGCACGCCGCTGCTGGTCGCCGAGCACACGCACGACGGCGGCGCCCGGGTTCTGGGAACAGTGCACCTGGCCGATGTGGTCAAGCCCGGCATGCACGCCCGTTTCGCGGAGCTGCGCAGGATGGGGATCCGCACGGTGATGATCACCGGCGACAACCCCGTGACGGCAAAGGCAATCGCGGCGGAGGCCGGCGTCGACGACTTCGTGGCGGAAGCCACGCCCGAGGACAAACTGGACGTCATCCGGCGCGAGCAGGGCGAAGGGCGGTTGGTTGCCATGACGGGTGACGGCACCAACGACGCCCCAGCGTTGGCCGCGGCTGACGTGGGCGTGGCGATGAATTCGGGAACACCCGCTGCCAAGGAGGCGGCCAACATGGTGGACCTGGATTCCGATCCCACCAAACTGATCAACATCGTGGGCATCGGCAAGCAACTGCTGATAACACGCGGGGCGCTGACCACGTTCTCGGTGGCCAATGACGTGGCGAAGTACTTCGCGATCGTGCCGGCGCTGTTCACTGCTGCGTTCCCGGGACTCGGGATGCTGAACATCATGGGCCTGGCGAGTCCGTCGTCGGCCATCCTTTCGGCGGTGATCTTCAACGCCCTCATCATCCTGGTACTGGTTCCTTTGGCGCTGCGTGGCGTGAAGTACCGTGCCGTGTCCGCGAATCAAGCGCTTGCCAGGAATCTGCTGCTGTATGGCCTCGGCGGCCTCGTGGCACCGTTCCTCGGGATCAAGCTCATTGACCTGATCATTTCCCTCATCCCCGGCATCGGCTAGGACTCCACCATGAATGTGTTTACCGGTTATCTTCGCCAGGCGGGCACCGCAGCCCGGTTCCTGCTTCTCGCGACCATCGTCCTGGGGCTCCTGTACCCGCTTGCGATCTTCGGGGTCGGGCAGTTGGTGGCTCCCTTCCAAGCGAACGGTTCAGTGGTCAAGGACTCTGCGGGCGAACCCGCGGCATCGGCACTGATCGCCCAGGTGTCCGCAGACGACGCCGGCACGCAGGATCCCGCGTGGTTCCACGCACGGCCCTCGGCCGTCGGATGGGATCCCGCATCGTCTTCGGCCAGCAATTTGGGCCCCAACGACGCGAAACTGCTCGACGCCGTTGCCGCCAACCGCGCCGCAGTGGCCGCGGCAGAAGGCGTCAGTGAGGCCGACGTCCCCGCCGATGCGGTGACGGCCAGCGGGTCCGGCCTTGATCCACACATCTCACCTGACTACGCGGCCCTCCAGGTCGCCCGGGTTGCTGCAGCCCACGGGCTCAGCACGGACGTTGTGCAGGGTTTGGTGGACAAGCGGACGAGCAGCGGGCTGGAAGCGTTCCTCGGCCAACCGTCGGTCAACGTGACACTGCTGAACCTGGATGTCGCCGCGGCCGGCAATGATCAGTAGGCTCCCGTTCCGAGTGGAAGAATGACGTTATGGCGCGGGCAACACTGAGAATATTCCTGGGGGCCGCCCCGGGCGTCGGCAAGACCTACGCCATGCTCGAGGAAGCCCACAGATTGCTTGGCCGTGGCGAGGACGTGGTGGTGGCCTTCGCCATGCACCACGGCCGCGCCGATACCCGCGCATTGACCCAAGGGCTCGAAGTCATCCCCACCCGGAGCATCGACTACCGGGGCAGTTCGTTTGAGGAACTGGACCTGGACGCCGTCCTGGAGCGTCGGCCGCGCATAGCCATCGTTGACGAGTACGCGCACACGAACATCCCCGGCAGCCGCAACCACAAGCGCTGGGAGGACATTGAGGAACTGCTGGAAGCGGGTATCGATGTCCTCTCCACCGTCAACGTGCAGCATCTGGCCTCCCTGGGCGACGTCGTCAGCGCCATCACCGATGTGCACCAGGCGGAGACTGTCCCGGACGACGTCGTGCGTCGCGCCGACCAGATCCACCTGGTGGACATCTCACCGGAACTGCTGAGGCAGCGGCTGGGCGACGGCAAGATCTACGCCGCGGACAAGATCGACGCGGCCCTGTCCAACTACTTCCGGGTGGGTAACCTGACGGCGCTCCGCGAGCTTGCCCTGCTGTGGCTTGCGGACCGGGTGGACGAAGGCCTGGCCCGCTACCGTGAAGAAAACCAGATCGAGGAAAGCTGGCCGGCCAGGGAACGCATCGTCATCGGACTGACAGGTGGTCCCGAAGGTGAGGTCCTGATCCGACGGGCCGCGAGGATCCTCAAACGTGTCAACGGAGGCGATCTGCTGGCCGTCCATGTTCGCGCGGCCGATGGCGTGGCCGCCGAATCCCCGCAGGCCTTGGAAGCCCAACGCACCCTCATCCGGGATCTCGGCGGCAGCTACCACATTGTGGCTGGTGAGGACCCCGCCAAAGCCTTGCTCGACTTCGCCCGAAGCGTCAATGCCACCCAGATCGTGGTGGGCGTATCGCGTCGGAAGGCCCTGGCCGGGCGGCTCACCGGCGGCGTAGGGAACAAAGTGGTCCGGGACTCGGGCGACATCGACGTCCACATGGTTTCGCATCCCCTTGGTGGCCGCGGCAAGGAACCTTCGCGGCCACGCGACCTGGGCCGGGTCCGGGTGATGGTTGGCTTTGCCATGGCCATTGTGGTGCCCGTCCTGCTGCAACTCCTGTTGGCCGCAAGCCCATCGCACAACATCGCGACGGCCGTCCTGGTCCAGCTCAGCGGTTCTGTTGCCGTTGCCCTGGTGGGTGGCCTGTGGCCCGCTTTGCTGGGTGCCCTGTGGAGCAGTGCCCTGGTGAATTTCTTCTCCGTTCCGCCCCTTGGCACCCTGACCATCAGCGATCCCCAGAACCTGCTGGCACTGCTGGTCTTCGCGGGGGTTTCCTCGGCTGTGGCCGTGGTGGTGGACCTTTCGGCCAGGCGCTCCAAGGAGGCCGCCCGGGCCCGTTCGGAAGCAGCCACCCTGGGCGATCTCACCCGCGGAGCGACCACGGCCGAGGACACGGTGGTGGGCCTGCTGGAGCAGGCTGTGGACGTCTTCCAAGTCCGCCGGGCCGCCCTCTACGAGTCGTCTTCCCCTGACGACGGCTGGCGACTCGTAGCCGCGGCCGGGGATGAAGCCCCGGACGACAACGAGAACATCGAACAGATCGACGCCAGCACGCGACTGGTCCTGACCGGCCGGGTCCTCCCTGCCAGCGACCGCCGCCTGCTCGGTGCCTTCGGCTCACACCTCTCAGCACAGCTGGAACGCCGGCAACTTGCAGCGAGCCGCCGCGAAGTCATGCGGCTGGCCGAAAGCAACACGATGCGCACGTCCATTCTCCGCGCCGTATCCCACGACCTCCGCACCCCCCTGGCCGGCATCAAACTGGCCGTCGGCGGCCTGCGGCAGCCCGGTATCCACTACACGGAACAAGAGGAACAGGAGCTCCTGGCCACCATCGATGAATGCTCGGACCGCTTGGACGTGCTGGTGGGGAACCTCCTGGACATGTCCCGGATTACCTCCGATTCTGTGAACGCCCTGATCAAGCCCGTCCGTTGGTTCGACGTGATTCCAGCTGCACTTCACGGAGTCCCGGCTGGACGGGTCCGTGTGGACCTCCTCCCCAACATGCCCGAGGTGGACGCCGACGCCGGCATGCTTGAACGGGTGGTTGCCAACATCGTGGAGAATGCCGTGAAATACGCGCCGACCTCCGACATCGTGATTGTTGGCGCCGCCGGCGGACTCAGCACCACCACCTTGGCCGGGCAACCGGCCAGCGAACTCCGAATCATCGACCATGGCCAAGGTGTCCCCGCGGCCAGCGTGCTCCAAATGTTCCAGCCCTTCCAGCGGCTCGACGACGTCCCGGCCGCCACTGGAGTGGGGTTGGGACTCGCCGTGGCCAAGGGATTCACCGAGGCAATGGGCGGCACCCTCACCGCCGAGGAAACACCCGGCGGCGGCCTGACCATGGTGATCCGGCTGCCCTTATCCACGGGCGTGTACTTCCTCCCGTCCCCCGAAAGACACCCAGTGAATGGCATCCGGCATGAATAGCGTTTTGGTAGTGGACGACGATCCCCACATTGTCCGCGCACTTGCCATCACCCTCAAAGGGCAGGGATACACGGTCACAACAGCCATGGATGGGGAATCGGCACTCCACGCTGCCGCGCAACGGCCAGTCAACGTCGTCATCCTTGACCTGGGCTTGCCGGACATCGACGGCACCACGGTCATCACCCGGCTCCGCGAGTGGAGCGCCGTGCCCATCCTGGTCCTGTCAGCCCGGCACGGGTCCAGCGACAAGGTGGAAGCCCTCGACGCCGGCGCGGACGACTACATCACCAAGCCCTTCGGACTGGACGAACTGCTGGCACGCCTCCGGGCCATCCTGCGGCGAAGCACCGAATCCAGCGGGGAAACCACCACGATCGAGACCAGCTCTTTCACCGTGGACCTTGCGAAGAGGCAAATCACCAAGTCCGGACAGGACGTCAGGATGACGCCCACCGAATGGAACATCCTGGACATCCTGGTCCGCAATCCGGACAAACTGATCACCCAACAGCAGCTCCTCAGCGAAGTCTGGGGCCCGGCGTATGCCAAGGAAGCCAACTACTTGCGCGTCTACATGGCCCAGCTCCGCCGAAAGCTGGAAGTTGAACCGGGCAACCCGCGCCATTTCATCACCGAGCCCGGGATGGGCTACCGGTTCGTCCCATAAACGAAAGCCGCCCACCGGCGTCGTGCGTTCATGATGTCGTGCGAAATAGATTCCTTTACCGCAGGCCAGCTGAGTGCGCCAAAGCAATCGCCTCGGTCCTGGAACGCACGTCGAGTTTCCGGAAGAGGTTCCGGATATGGAACTTCACCGTGTTCTCACTGATGTGGAGCGCACCAGCGATGCCCCGGTTCCGCTGCCCTGAAGTGAGCAACTGCAGGACCTCCAACTCGCGGGGCGCCAGATCCCAGACGGCAACATCACCTGCTGGAGCCGCCGGCGGATCCAGCGGCAACACCACGGAAATATCGGCACCCCAGCCCTGCATCACCTCGAGGGACATCCGCCCGTCAACTGCCTGCACCCGCTGCTGCAGCCGGACGATGTTGGGAGAATCCGGCGAGAGGGCGCCCAGGCCGTCGTCGCGCACATTGATCAGCAGGTTCTCGCCGTCGCAATCCCACTGTGCCCGGACCCGGCGGACGTCCGGCTGCTCCGCGATGGCCAGCACAAGCCCACGGACAACGGCGCGGGCAGCATGGGCAACCTCACCAGGGAGTGCACGCCCGTTGGCGGGCGGCTCGATGAACTGGATGTCGATATTGCTGAAGTGCATCAGGGGGCGGAGGTCTTCGCGAAGCCGCTCAAATGCGGTCGCCACCGGTTCCTCCACCAGATCACTGGTCCGGTCGCTGAGCGTCCGCAAATCCACCAGTGCCTTGACGGCTAGGTCCGTCACTGAGGCGCGCGCCACGGCGTCGTTCATGGAGGTCGACCGCAAGGCCGCCAGCAGCGTTTCAAGGGTCGTGGAGTGCTGGTCGACCAGCTCGGCCGTTACGCGGATCCGCTCAGCGGATGCGGCCCGTGATTCCAAAAGGTACGACGGCGGCGCGTCGGTTACCTTCTCCTGGATGCGTCGGGCGGTTAATCCCCACAGATAGCTGAGAAGACGGTGCGCTTCCCCTGCTGCTTCCGATCCTTCCAACCCGGCAGTCACGGAGGGGTCGGTCAGCACCAGCAGCGCCTGGCTGGGCGCATAGCCCAAGGCAAGGACTTGCCGCTCCTCACCGGCGATGACCGCGGACGTGCGCCACGGATCCTCACCCGGCATCGCCGAGCGCAACTGGTCCAGTTCCGTGATGGACACGCGGCTGACTATGCTTTCGTCGCCCGCCTTCTTCTGGGGCCGTCCCGTGCAGTCCTCCGTGAAGATGACCAGAGCACTGCTTGCCAGGAACGGGAGAGTGGCCTCACGGAGGCTTTCGGCAATGCGGTTCAGCGGCGCGGCAGCCAGGTCGCTGACGGAGTGGAGGAGTGCCCAGTTCTGCATTCGGCCAGCATATGTGCCAAACAGGGTCCGGTACTACCCAAACGGATAGGAAAGACTGTCACAAATCAGCGTTCTCCCCACCCTTGGACTGCACCAAGCTGGAAGGGAAGCAAACACCACGGTTACTGAAGGAGAGAGTGTGGACGCTGTCGCAGAAAAGCCCGCCCTGAGCCAAACGCCAGCCCGGGCCGCGCTCAACCTGTCCCTGATCCAGGACGAACTTGTCAGCACCACCAACGCGATCGACGTCAACCAGCTGGCAGTCCTCGCCGACAGAATCCGAGGGGCAGAGCGTGTCTTCCTCGCAGGAGCCGGGCGCAGCGGACTGGTTCTTCGCATGGCAGCCATGCGACTCATGCACTTGGGCCTGACGGTCCATGTTGCCGGCGACACCACCACGCCCGCCATCGCCTCTGGTGACCTCCTGCTGGTGGCATCCGGCTCGGGAACCACCTCAGGTGTGGTCAAGTCAGCGCAAACCGCAGCCGCCGCCGGGGCGGACGTTGCCGCCGTGACCACCGACCAGGAATCACCCTTGGCCGCCCTGGCCGATGCGCTGGTGATCATACCCGCAGCGCAGAAAACCGATCACGGCTCCAGCCGTTCCCGCCAGTACTCCGGCAGCCTGTTCGAGCAATCCCTCTTCCTTGCAACGGAGACAGTGTTCCAAACGCTCTGGGAGGACACCAACGAGCCTGCGGAACACCTCTGGCTGCGCCACGCCAATCTCGAGTAATCCCACCCCTAGCCCGCACTACCCGCTCCACACGAAACATTCCGAATGAAAGAAGAACACCATGAAACTTCAGGTAGCACTGGATCTCCTCACCGTCGAGGACGCCTTGGAACTGGCCGCCAAAGTGGCCGAGCACGTGGACATCATCGAGCTCGGCACACCGCTGATCAAAGCTGCAGGCCTGAGCGCAGTCACCGCGATCAAGGAAGCCCACCCCAGCAAGATCGTCTTCGCGGACATGAAGACCATGGATGCAGGTGAGCTCGAAGCCGACATCGCCTTCAGCGCCGGAGCGGACCTGGTCTCTGTCCTGGGCACGGCCGATGACTCCACCATTGCCGGCGCGGTCAAGGCCGCGAAGACTCACAACAAGGGCATCGTGGTGGACTTGATCGGTGTGGCGGACAAGGTTTCCCGTGCCAAGGAAGCCCGCGCGTTGGGAGCCAAGTTCGTTGAGTTCCATGCAGGCCTGGATGAGCAGGCACAGCCCGGTTACAACCTGCGCACGCTGCTCAACGCAGGCGAGGAAGCACGCGTGCCGTTCTCCGTAGCTGGTGGCGTGAACGTCGGAACCATTGCAGCCGTGCAGCTGGCTGGCGCAGACGTCGCCGTTGCAGGCAGTGCCATCTACAGCGCTTCAGACCCCGGGTTGGCCGCCAAGGAACTGAAGGCAGCCATTAACTAGCTCAGACCAATTCCGCTACGTGGGCCCGCCCCCCCCCGGCGGGGGGGGGGGGGGGGGCGCGGGGGGGGGTGGGGGTTTGAACCCCCCGGCCGCGCGGGGCGCGCCCCGGGGGGGGGGGCGGGGCCGG